>JAFTYN010000062.1 GCA_017461465.1 Bacilli bacterium | reverse complement strand
TTCATTAACAACTTCTTTAAGTTCTTCTTCACTTCTAATTCTACCATCTTTTTTCTTCATTACATTTTCTCTCATACGGTCAAATGTAACAATTGTATCATTGATTGAATAACCAATTATAGATAATGCAGCTGCTATAAATATACTAGATACTTCAAGTTTGAATAAACTAAATACAACAAACATAACAAATACATCATGAATAAGCGCTGCAATACCAGATACAGCATAATTAAATCTAAATCTAGCAGATACATAAATAATAATACCAATAAGTGCTAATATAACTGAGAAAATAGCATTTTTAACTAAATCCTTCTTAACCATATTAGATACTACACCAATATCTGTTTGAACATCATAAGTAACTTTAAAATGTTCTTCTGCTTTTAATACTTCAGCTTCTTCAAAAGATTCTTCAACTTTTAGAATAATACTATTGTCATTAATTACTTCAGTTTCATATAAAGTATATCCCATTAATTCAACATCTTTTTCTAAAGTTTTAATATCAAGTTCATTTTCACCAACTATACTAATAGTAGAACCACCCTTAAAATCAATACCAAGTTCTAATTTATTAGTAGTTAATGTATAAGCACCTATAATAGCTAAAATAGCCATATATATAAATGCAGGTTTTGTAAATTTAACAAAATCAATTTGCTTACGTTCTTTCTTTTTCTTATAACCAATAAATAAGTTCAATTTATTATCAAAGAAACCAGTCTTAACAAATAATCCTAGTAAGAATCTTGTTAAGAATACCATAATTAGCATAGTTACTATAGTACTTATAATAAGCATAGTAGCATAACCTTTAACACTACTTTCACCAAATATAAATAATATAACTGCTACTAATATAGTAGTAATATTAGAGTCTAGAATAGCTTTAAATGAGTTTTTATTACCTTTATTACATGCACCTTCTAAACTAACTTTTTCATTTAATTCATCTTTAATTCTAGCAAATGTAATAACACATGAATCAACTGCCATACCAATACCAATTACTAAAGCAGCAATACCTGGAAGTGTTAATACACCACCAAATAACCAGAAAGTTAAGAATGTTAAGAATGTATAAATAATAATACCAATACTAGCTATAATACCAGCAAAATGATATAGAGCAATTAAGAATATCATAATTAATATGATACCAATTAATCCAGCTTTAGCAGTAAGTTCTAATGAATTTTCACCAAATGAAGCAGAAACTGTTTTAGATGAAATTTCACTTAACTTAGTTGGTAAAGAACCAGAATTAATTAAACTTACTAATTCTTCAACTTCTTCTAATGTAAAATTACCTTGAATAATTACATCACTAGCAAAACCTTGAGAAACAGTAGCAGCACTTAAACATCCATTTGGATTATCTCCACCACAACCTGTTTTAGCTTCTTTTTCATAAGAAGTAGTTCCACTATAATCAAGCCATATTACTAATAATTGATCATCAGTTTGACTAATCTTTTTAGTAACATCATAGAATGTATCTTTATCAGCTATAGTAAGTGATACAGCAGGATTTCCACTTTGATCTTGTCCAACTTTAGCACTTCCAGCTTTAAGAACATCACTATTCATAAGCAATTTATCTTTAGAATCACGGAATGTTAAATTCGCAACTGAACTAAGTGTCTTACGAGCACTAGTAGCATCAGTAACTCCCGCTAATTGAACACGAATTCTATCTGTACCTTCTACAACGATTTCTGGTTCAGAAACACCTAAAGAGTCAATTCTTTTAGAAATTGTCTTATAAGTATTATTAACCATATCAGAAGTAACTTCTTCACCATCTAGACTTTCAACTTGATATAAAATTTCAAAACCACCTTGTAAATCTAAACCAAATTTTAAATCTTTAAGTAAAAATGGAGATGTAAAACCAATAACCAATAAAATAACAGCAATAATTAAAGAACTCTTAAGAAAACTATTCTTTTTCATACTTTTAGTTTTCTTTTCGTTTCTTTTTGCTTTATCAGTCTTTTTATTATTTTTTTCTATTTTAATATCTTCAATATCAATATCGACAGCATCAGTAGTCTTGCTGTGCTTTTCTTTAACTGCCATGTCATTCCTCCTCATTAATATAGATAACCCTCTTATTAGATTCTAATTTATCTTTAAGATAGTTATCTATTATAACATTATCAACATTTAAAACATCGTTAACCATTTGATATAAATTCAAATTATTAGATGTCTTCCACTTTATTTCTTTCAAATAATTCCATACATCTTCTTCCTTGATGTACCTAAAACCATTACGATGCATTTCACTAGTTTTAGTCTTTAAAGCAGGTTTTAATCTCTTATATAGTTCTTCTAAGGAATTAAATTCTATGTCCATAAAATCCCTCCATGCTTACGCCTAAATATATTATATATTAAATATTAGAGTTTTTAAAGCATTTTTAAGTTTTTAAATAAAAAAAGACTAAATCTATTCAGGTTTAGTCACTAATATTCCATCACTTGCATCATATAATCCATCAGAATATGTTATAAGAATTTGATCATTAGATGCTTTAAGAAGCATACTTGCTTTTTTTACTTTATTACCTTCAATAACAACCCAGCTGTATTGATTTGGAGTGTTATCATCAAGTGGTATAGCAAGTTCCGTTACATAGTAGCTCCCATTAGTAACACCATCAAACATAAGCTTGTTATCAAGACTTCTTATATATGCCTGAGCATTTAAAATACATTTAGCTTCCTCTGCACTTCTATCTGTCTGATTTAAATTAAATTTCTTTTCCAAATATGGATAACTAATATCAATAACAAACGTTAAAATAGCAACTATTACTAGTGCCTCAACTAAACCAAATCCCTTATTATTAAGCTTTTTCATTAAATCACCTATATACTTATTTACTCTAATAAATATTATACTAGAAATAAAATTAAATTTCAATTCTTTTATAAATACTTTAAACTTCACATATATATAATTAGGTGATAAAGTGAAAAATAAATTCATTAAATCAACAATAATATTACTTCTAGGAGGTGTAATAACTAAATTACTTGGAATGGTAATAAGAATTACAATGACAAGAAATTTAGGTACTATCGGAATTGGAACATACATGCTTATTATGCCAACATTTAGTTTACTAATTTCAATATCACAATTAGGTTTTCCTGTTGCTATTAGTAAGTTAGTTGCAGAAGACACTAAAAATAATAAAAATCTTGTTTTTTCATCACTTCCAATTGCTTTAGGAGTGACATTTATACTTATGTTTATTTTAATTTTAGGTAGTGATTTTATAAGTAATAATTTACTACATAATAATGAGGTTAAATATGGTATTATGTCGATAGGTTTCACACTTCCATTTATATCAATATCAAGCATTTTAAGAGGATATTTCTTTGGCAAGCAAAAAATGCTTCCACATGTTGTTTCCAATATAACTGAAGATATAGTTAGATTATTAATAATTATGCTAGCTCTTCCTATGTTTGTTACTAAAGGGATTAAATATGCAATAGCATTTTTGATCCTATCTAACGTTATAAGTGAGTTATCATCTATTTTAATTTTATTTTTCTTTTTACCTAAAAACTTTAGTA
>JAFTYN010000061.1 GCA_017461465.1 Bacilli bacterium | reverse complement strand
CTTGTTCATTATAATTATCAAGCCAAGTTAAAATACCATGATCAAGTACTTTAGATGATATACTTAATTTTACTTTAACAAAGTCGTCACCATCTACTTGCCATGATTGAGCATCATGAGCCATAATCCCCATTTTTCTTGATTTAACTACCGTATAATTATTCGTATGTCTTAAAAGTAATCCTACTATTGAATAGTTAGGAATAATATGCACTAACTTATCTTCTGCTTTTTTATACCTTTTTGATATTATTTGTTTTCTTCTTAATCCTGGTCCATCATAAGAATAAATTTGTATTATTTTCCTTCTTACTAGAAAATTAGAATACATTGCTGATACTAAAGCAAGATTTCCACCTTTAGAGTGTCCTCCTACTATTATTTTGCAGTTTTTAAATGTAAAATGTTTATTTAAATATTTTATTGCTTGTTTTTGAGCTTTAACAGGAAATTTATAAATCATCTTTCCATCTTCTTCCCAGCCACTTATTTGCTGGTCTGTTCCTTCAAATGATACATAAACAAGCTTAGGCTCTATTTCAATACATAAGGCTGAAAATTGTTGCTCTTCATCTGTTATATATATATCATTATAAAGAAGTAAATCTTTATATCTTTTTTTATCCTGAATAGCATTTAATATTTTTATACTACCACGTACTGCTGTAATATTCTTTCTTATATCACTTTTACTATTTTTTTTAAAGAATTCTCTTGCTACTTGTTTTACTGTTCTTTTATCTTTTGAATTATAAGATACTGTACCATCATAATGTACGTAAGATAAAAGACCAAAAATAAGTTTATCTATTTCATTAAGTGGCTTCTTTTTAAAAGAATAATCACCATATTTATCAATATAATCTATTACATTCATAATTATTTATTCCTAAAAATAAATTTCTTTTGAACAAAGAAGCCTATTATAAATAGTGTAAAGTCTACTATAATTTTACATTCTAGCAGTGTAGGATTAATTGTAGATAAAAGTGTTACAAAGAAACTACTACATAACATATTAATTAAGAATAACATTGTATATAAAATAATTTCTCTAGTTAAATTATTTTTACTTTTAAAAATATAATTTCTATTTAAAGAAAAGTTAAATATACCTGATAATAATCTTGCTATTATAGTTGATAGTGCTATATACATAGTAGAACCTTGCAATATTATTGTAAATATATAAAAAGTAAATAAGTCTAAGAATGCACTTATTAATGCTACTATACTATATTTAAAGAAATCTTTATATATTAAATATGAATCTCTAAATGTTTTAAAGTGAGAACCTTTGTTACTATTTTCATATATTGTTGCTGTTTTAATTTCTCTAATCTTTTTCATTTTACCCATTTTAAGTAAGAAATGCATTTCATATTCAAATCTATCACCTTCAGTTTTAAGGGCTAAATCAAAAAACTCTACTGGAATAGCACGTAACCCTGTTTGGGTATCACTACATTTTACTCCTGTTTGCATAAAGAAATACCATGCTGAAAAAGTATTACCAAATCTACTTCTAAGTGGTGCTTCATTACTCATTACATTTCTAACTCCTAATACCATTTTGCTGTCATCTTTTTGAAATGCTCTATATATTTTTGCTACATCTTTTGGAGTATGTTGACCATCTGAATCTAATGTAATAATGCCAAAAATGTCTTTATAATTCTTCTTTATATATTCAATACCTTTTTTTAAGGCATGTCCTTTTCCTTTATTAATTCGATAAGATATTATATGACATCCTTCTTTTTTACATGCATCAAAGTATTTATCATATGTAATATCACTACCATCATTAACAATAACTATCTTTTCAAAGCCTTTTTCTTTCAATTCCTTAACTAACTTTACTAATCTACTAGTAGGCTCTAAGGAAGGAATCAATAATGCTACATCATTCATAACATACACCTCTATTATAAGTATATCATAAAAAAGAAAAGTTTATTTTATATTTTATAAACTTTTCTTTTATTTTGGTGAGCAATATTATCATGCATATCCATACCATTTCTTTGAAGTAAATCACGTATTACTGCTCTTGTATAATATACTGCTCCATCTAAATCTATTTCATCATCCATGAAGTCATATTTAAGTTTTGTTTTATCCCATATATCACTATGTTTATTTATAAAATCACTATTTAATCTAAGTGTTCTTATATTTTCCATAGTAGTTTTACCTCTTAATTCTAACATCATCTTAAAATATTTAGTTAACTTATCAGAATCATATTTACCACCATGTAACTGATAAATATCATAAAAGTCTTTTACTCTAGTATTTGGTACATCTTCTTTGTCACTTTCTACTATAATACAAAGTTTTTCTGCTAGGTATTCCTCAAATGAAGGAACATATATAGGAAATGGTTCATCGCCTTCAAATATCGGAGGCATCATTCTATATTCAGGTTCTATAAGTCTACTATAGTTTTCTTGTATATCCATTCCAATTGGCTGACGAATTTTATCAAAACAAGCTTCCATTGAAAGTTTATAAATACCTGTTGGAGTTTGAGCTATTCTTTTAGTAAGCCTTAAATCTAAGATATCACTATGTCTATCAGTTAAAATACTTGTTATTAAATTTATTCTTTCTTGAATATCCGTAGTTAATGCTATATCAATATCCGTAATAGCTCTAACGCAACGTCCTAAATAAGCTAATTCTGCAGAACTACCTTTAATTAATATTTTATCTTCTGCACTTCTACTTAACCTTTCTAAGATACATCTAGCAACAAATGTTGTATAAATATTTCTTATATCCATATTTAATCTTACTGCTTCTTTTTTCATAAAGGCTTTCATTTGATTACTATTTTTAAACTGTATCATAATATCACCCCTCTTATTGGTTTGTTATTATAATACAATTTTTATATTCTTGCAAATTAATTATTTAAGTCTAATTCATTTAATACTTTATGATATAACTTAATATATTTATTTAAACTTTCTAAATAAATATCATATTCTTTTACATTTACACTAATATCTAAAAGCATATTTATTATTCCTCTAATATTAGTTAATATATTCATAATCATTATTTTATTTTCCATAATATCTCCTATAAAGTCTTTTATATTCTTTATCTGATACTTCTAATACCTCTTCTAGTAAATTTACATAAACTTCTTCTATTTCATCTTGATAATAAGAAGTTATTTCTTCTAAAAGAGCAATACTATTTAATATATTTATAATATAATCTTTCATATTTCCTCCTACTTCATATTGATTATATTTTTAAATATATATACAAAAAAACAGGTATTATTTACCTGTTTTATTTTCATACCAACCTTTTATTTTAGACCATCCTTCACCTGCTACTTCTTTAGTACTTTCATATCCTGATTTAGTACTATCTTTAAAATCATCCCATAAATCTGATGCTTTATCCTTAAATTCAGTATAATCTTCACCATACTTGTTATCTAAATATCCATCTAAAGTTTTTGTAGCTTCATCTAGTTTTTCAGTAACAACATCATATGCTTTTCCATATTTATCTTTTACTGTCTCTTTATATCCGGGTAAATGACTTTCAAGTTTAGCATCTATATTATTTACAAGTAATAAAACTTTAGCTTTAGTTTCATCACTTAATTCATCAAAAGTATAACCGTTTATTTCTTTTCCGTAAAATACGAAATCTATTCCTGTTATGGCAGCATTTTTAGCAGATTCTTTAAATTCCTCTAATTTACCTTCATTAATTTTATTATCTATTTCTTCTTCAAAATTATTAAAATATGTTACCACATCTTCTTCAGTTTTTATTTCTTCTTCCTTGATATTATTATCTTCTATGATTACATCTTCTTTTACATTATCTTCTTCCATAGTGCTTTCAACAGTTTGATTATCTTTAGGTTGCGCACTTTCTTTTTCTATCACTTGGCATCCTGTCAGAGTAACAAGTATAATACCTGTTAAGAATAATGCTTTAATTTTTTTAATATTAATATACTTCATAATATCACCTCTACTGGTATATTATAAAAGTTATATCACTATTTGTCAAAATTAATTTAAAACAGCTATTCCGATATTTAAATAAAGG
>JAFTYN010000060.1 GCA_017461465.1 Bacilli bacterium | reverse complement strand
ATCTGTCTTATATCCCTTATTTAATAAATCAATAGCAGTCCATGATAAAAAAGCATTATTAACATCTATATGCATTATAATTCTTTCCATATCATCACCCAGTTTAATTATACCACAAACATGTGTTCGTAAACAAAAAAAACTATCTTACGATAGTTTTTAGCCAATTTGACAATTTATGCCATCACCATAACCAAGTTCAGTAACAGTAAATTCCATATCATTAGTAATAACCATTTCTGAATCTAATTCAGCATCCCATTTATATGGTACTAATCCATAGTAACAACCACTTGGAACCAAATCTAATTGTTCTATCTTATATTTATCGTTTCCAAAATTAGATATTCCTCTTGGACCAGCTACAAAACTTAAATCCCAAAAACTATAACCCCTCATATATCCATAAAAGTAATAGTCATAAATTGATTCTACCAAACCAGAATAAGAATAAGGTGCAATATAATCTCCAAGTGTAGTTCCTATTTCTGCTTCTATTACAAAATCCCTAATATAAAGTTCTGCATTATATGGATCGTTATAATAAGTATTACTATAATCATATAATAGTGACGCATTTGTAAACATTAATCCATTAGGATCAGCATTATACCCATACCTGCTATACATATAATCTACATAATCATAAAAAGCATCCTCTACTTTAAATGTTAATGTTACAGTCTTATCACATTCAAATACTGATAAAGTATCAGAATTCCCAGTAGCACAGTATTTACCATCTGTTACCCTTTTAAGATAAGTTTGTCCACCTATATAACAAACACTGCCACCAATTATTTGGTGATCTTTATCCATCTCAAGTTCATCAGAAGTAGCACTTATACAGTCACCCTCATCATAAGTAAAACCAGTACTAGCAAAAAAATCAGTTCCTGCTCTTATAACACCTCTTGCACTTGCTGCAAAAGTATTTTTTTCTGATTTTTTAAGAGTATCTGATACCGTAGGTATTATAATTAATAATAATACACCAATAATTATAATAGTAGCTATAAGTTCTACTAAAGTAAATCCTTTACTTTTTTTCTTAAATTTTATTAAATTTCTAACCTTCACTAGCATTCTAACACTCCCTTAGTATTATCTATTAATTATTATAGCAAAAAAAAATCTTTAAATAAAGATTTTTTATTATTTTAAATTTATTGAAATTTCCCTATCATCTTTTACTTCTAATTTACGATATTTAACATTACATTCATCAAGCATTCTTTTAGATGCTATAGTACCTTCAGTATCAGCATATTTATCACTTAAATATACAACTTCTTTTATACCAGACTGAATGATTTCTTTAGCACACTCATTGCAAGGAAATAAATCAACATATATAACAGCATTTTCTAAATCTCTTCTACTACCTTTAAAATTTAAAATAGCATTTCTTTCAGCATGACACACATATAAATATTTAGTATCAAGTGGATTACCTTCTCTAGCCCAAGGAAATTTATCATCATCAAATCCATTAGGAGCACCATTATAACCAACAGATAAAATACGATTATCTGTTCCAACAATACAAGCACCAACTTGTGTATTTGGATCTTTACTACGCATTGCAGTTAATTTAGCAACTGCCATAAAATATTCTTCCCAGTTTAAATAATCTTCTCTTTTTTTCATAACATCCTCCATCTTTTAAACAATTATACCATAAAATTAAAAGTATTTTTAAAATTAGTATTTTTTATGCTCCGTTAAAAGAATTTTTTGATATAATTATGTTTGTCTATAGAAGGAGTTTTTATGGAAGGATTAATATTATTAACAATTGTTATTGTCTTAATTTCTTTAGCAGTTATAACTTGTTATTTTTTTACTGTTAAATCTAAATTAAGCTTATATATAAATAAATATGAAAAATATGAAGAGAATGAAGAATTATTAATGATTAGATATAATTATGTTATTAACTTGAAGAAGTTAGAATCTTTTACTAATGAGCTTTTTAATGGTGAAGTTGATGATAAGTTAATCAATCATATAAAAAAATAAATCGACAAATTAGATAGTTATATATATGGAGAAACTTATAAAAAGACTATTAATTTTGAAAATGATTTATTATATAAAACAGAAATAATAAATTTAGACTTAGTTTTCCATGCATATGAACACTTTTTCAAAAAACTTGATAAAAATGCTTTAAAACTATTAAATGATAAAAAGAAACTAAAATTAGAAATTGAAAAGAAGGAAAAAAGTTTAAATAAAATAATTAAAACATTAAAAAAACGTAGTGAAAATATTCTAAAAAATAAAGAAGATTTAGATAAATATTATTTAAAAATTGAAGAAATCAAAAATGATTACAAAGAATTTATTAATAAAAGTTCTATCATAACTACTTTATTATTTATAAAACATGGAATAAATGTTATTAGTGAAAAAAGTGATTAATATATTACTTTTTTTTATTTTTATGATATAATCTATATAAGAATAAAGGAGGTTTACATATGCTTAAACAAAAGAAAATGTGTGTTAAACATGGTGTAGCACTTGGAAGTATCTTTGGTTATTTACTTGGAATTATATTATTATT
>JAFTYN010000012.1 GCA_017461465.1 Bacilli bacterium | reverse complement strand
GCAAAAAAAGTATATTTAGAAGAAGAACCAAAAGTAGCTGCAATAGGAGCAGGATTAGACATTTCTAAACCTAGTGGAAGTATGGTTATAGATATTGGTGGAGGAACAACAGATATTGCTATTTTATCTCTGGGTGATATTGTAATAAGTACTTCCATAAAAATAGCAGGAAATAGCTTTGACAATGAAATTATGAAGTATATTAAAAATAAGTACAAACTATTAATTGGTGAGAGAACAGCAGAGGAAATTAAACTAAAAATTGGTACTGTATATTCAAATAAAAAGAAAGAAAAAATGGAAGTTAGAGGTAGAAATATAGTAACTGGTTTACCTAATACTATTACTATAAGTTCAGAAGAAATAGAAGAAGCACTTAAAGATAATATAAAACTAATTATACATCATACAAAATCTATTTTAGAACAAGCACCACCAGAACTTTCAGCAGATATAATAGATAAAGGAATTGTGCTCACTGGCGGTGGTTCTTTATTAGATGGTATAGATAAAGTTTTATCTAAAGAATTAGATATACCAGTGTATATAGCAGAAAATCCACTTACGTGTGTTGCTGAAGGCACAGGAATTATGTTAGATAATTTAGATTTAATAGAATAATACAAATAGTTATGATATAATGATACTAGGTGATAGTATGAAAAATAAGAAAGGATTTACCTTAGTAGAATTAATAGCAATAATTATTTTATTAGGAGCAATTATAACAGTAACTTATACTAGTGTAACAGGAGTTTTAAAAAGACAAAAACTTAAACTTTTTGAAGAATCTTTAAATGGAATTATAGATTCTGCAACAATCTATGCAACAGAAAATAAATACAGTTTTACTGCGATAGAAGGAAAAATTTGGTATGAAAATGGATGGAATATTTCTATAAATTCTGGTTTAATAGCCATGAATGGTGATAGCAAAATTGAATCTGGTGTAGTACATATCTCAAAAGAAAAAGAAATAACAGTAGTAGATGTATACGATGGAGAGTTTTGTGGTAATGGAACTACTTCAAATTACACAATAAAAAAGGGAACATGTAACTAATACATGTTTTTTTTATGGTATAATACATTAAGGTGGTTATTATGAGTTATAAAATAGAAAGATTGGACCATCAAGGTAGAGGAATAACTTATATAAATGGTAAAATAGCCTTTGTTAAAGATACCTTACCTGGTGAAGAAATAGAATTAAAAATAATAAAAGAAAATTCAAAATTAATTGAAGCAGAGCCAACAAGTTTTTTAAAAGAAAGTCAGCTTCGTGTAAAAGAACTTTGCCCATATTATAAAGAATGTGGTGGTTGTAACTTACTACATATGTCATATGAAGAGCAAATTAAGTATAAACAAAGTAAAATAGTTGATATCATGAAAAAGTATGCTGATATTAATAGTGAGGTTATAAAACAAATTGTACCTTGCGATAGACAGTTTCATTATCGTAATAAAGTTACTTTAAAAGTTAAAGAAAAATTAGGCTATTTTAAAGAAAAAACTTATGAATTAATACCAATTGAAAAATGCTTATTAGTTAATGATAAAATAAATGAAATAATTAAAATATTAAATGGATATACTAATTTATCTAATATAAAGGAAGTTGTAATTAAATCTTTCACAGATAAAGAAACAATGTTGATAATTTATTTACAAGAAGATGAAATAAATGCAAATTTATTAAACTACTTAAGTAAACATGTTGATAATATTATTGTTTATGATAACAATAAAAAAATAGTTAAAAGAATAGGAAAAGGTAATATAATTGCAAGATTAAGGGAAAAGCAATTTAAAATTGGTGCTAATTCATTTTTTCAAGTAAATATGGATCAAACACTAAAAATTTATGACAAAATAGCTGAATATTTATCTAAAAATGAAGATTCAACAGTATTAGATTTATATTGTGGAGTAGGAAGCATTGGCTTATATTCAGTTAGCAATTATACTAAATTAATTGGTGTAGAAATAGTGCCTGAAGCGATTGAAAATGCTAAAACAAATGCTGAATTAAATAGCATGGGAAATACAAAATTTTTAGTTGGAGACACAAAAACTATACTGATGCATTCAAATTATAAAGCAGATACTATTATAGTTGACCCACCAAGGGCAGGTCTTGATAAAAGTGTGATAGAAGACATAAAAAAAATAAATCCAAACATGCTTATTTATTTGTCATGTGATCCTATCACCTTAGCAAGAGATTTAAAATTATTATCTGATTTATATGATGTAGAAGAATTAATACCATATGATATGTTTCCTAATACTCATCATGTGGAGACATTAGTAAAACTAACAAAAAAATAGGAAGAGTGAAAAAAATGCAATATCATCACATATTTTTTCATAGTTTAATATATGATTCAAAAAGATGTTTTTCAGTCACTGAAAAATCTAAGCATAACTTTGAACTTTGGATGATTACAGTAAATGAATATAAAAAAATATTAGAATCAT
>JAFTYN010000059.1 GCA_017461465.1 Bacilli bacterium | reverse complement strand
TAAAAAGTGATATTACTGCAGAACAAACAGATAGTGTTTTAGAAGAAATTATGTTAATTAGAGGAATAGAGAGTTACACATATCAATCTAAAACAGATATAGCTAATGAAATGATGGCCGAATCTGAAGTATTTAAAAATATCATGTCAGAATGGACAGAAGAATCAAGTCCACTTCAACCAACTTATCAAATAAAAGTTAAAGATATTACTCAAATAGGTTCAATAGCCAAAAAAATTGCAAAAATAGAAAATGTAGATACTGTAAAATATGGTGAAGGAATGGTTGAGCAATTAGTTTCTATATTTAATATGGTAAGAAAAGTATGCGTTGGTATAGTAATAGCATTAATTGTAGTTACTGCATTCTTAATTACTAATACAATCAAAATAACTATATTTTCAAGAAGAAAAGAAATTGATATTATGCGTCTAGTAGGTGCTAGTAATATTAACATTAAAATACCTTTCATATTAGAAGGATTAATTCTTGGTGCACTAGGTTCACTAATTCCAATTGGAATAACAATATATGGATATACAGCTTTATATGATAATTTTGATGGTAGAGTATTCTCATCATTTATTGAACTTATTGAACCAGCTCCATTTGTATATTTAGCATCAGGCGTATTATTAGTACTTGGTATGGTAGTTGGTATGTTTGGTAGCTGGGTTGCAGTTAGAAAACATTTAAAAATTTAATATGAATTCAAATACTAAAATATTAATAGTACTAATTATAGTAATCATATTTCCAATCATTATTAATGAAATATATACTACCGAAAAAAGAATTTTAATAAATGATGCAAATAAAATTTTAAAACTAATTAATAACGAAAAAAATGAATTTAAAGAAATCATAATTAATAATAGTTTTAAAATTAATGGCAAAGAATATAAAGTAAAAGGCGAAGGAGTAATTTTTTTAGATGATGATACATTTTTTCTAGGAACAGAAGATAAATGCATAATGAAACTAAATTATTCAGAAAAAATAATGTATCAGGATGAACCTTGTCCTGTTTATAGAATGTTTAATGGTATTAAAAATAAAATAGTCACTTCTGGTGACGGTTTATATCAGGAAAATGATAGATTCTATTTTAAAGGTAAAGATGTATATAATTATGTTTTATATGAAGAAAAAATTTGGAATATAGTTGAATTTAATAATGATGGAATGAAACTAATTAATAAAAGAAATATTGAAGGTTCTGATGAATATGAAACTCTTGTTATAAGTAAAGATGTTTTTATAAAAGAAGGAACTGGTTCTATAAAGGACCCTTACATAATTGACTAAAAGGAGAAAAAAATGGACTTTTTAAAAGATAAATTAGAAGATTTAGTAAAAGACAAAGTTAATGAAGTTTTAGAAAAGGTAAAATCTGATGAGAATTTCTTAAAGAAATTTAAAGAAAACCCAATAACTGCAATTGAAGAAGTTATGGGAATAGATTTACCTGATGATAAAATAGAAGAAATAATTAAAACAGTAAAAGAAAAAATTGATAAATAAAAGTATTAGTAATAATACTTTTTTTGTTATAAATTTATTATTTATTTCATATATCTTAATACTGGGGGATATATGAATATAAATGTTATTAGAGAAAAGATTGAATCAAATTTAGGAAAAGAAGTTTTTATAAGATATAATTTAGGAAGAAATAAAATAGAAAAGTATAATGCTAAAATAAAGGAAATATACAATTATGTTTTTGTGGTGGAGGTACTAAATACTAATGAAGTAAAATCTTTTACCTACAGTGATATTATTACAAATACAATAAAAGTCTATTATAAATAAGCCTGTGTAAAGTGAAATAAAAAATTATTGCTTTTTAGATTTTAATGTTATACAATAAAATTGTAATATAATCGAGAGGAGAGATATACTTGAAAATTACATCAGTTAATGTACGCAAAGTTGAAAAAGAAGATTCAAGAATGAAAGGAATAGCATCTGTCCTATTAGATGATTGCTTTGCTATTCATGATATTCGCATAATCGAAGGAGACAATGGTTTATTTATCGCAATGCCAAGTCGTAAAACAGCTACTGGAGGATATCGTGATATAGTTCACCCAATAAATCCAGAAACTAGAAAAGATTTTGAAGATGCAATTTTAGAAGCATATAAAAAAGAAGATTAAGACTCATACTCGTTATGAGTTTTTTTATTCATATTATTAAACTATATGAATATAATTTATTAGGTGATAATATGGATAAGACTGATATAATATCGAATTATAATCATAATATAACAATAAATGAGCGAAAAAATATTGTTATATCAGGAGTAAAAAAAATCGAAAGTTTTGATGAAGAAGAATTCTTGCTAGAAACAGCAATGGGATTTTTAATAATAAAGGGTAGTGATCTAGAAATAATAAAACTAGATACTTATCAGGGGAATGTCTCTATAAAAGGGAAAATTAATAGTTTAAATTATTTAGATGCAAATAAAAAAGAAAAAGAAGAAAGCATGTTTAATAAATTATTTAAATAAATATGAATTTATATATTCAAATAAAGCTTATTCTATTTTCTTTTTTATTTGGTGTATACTTTAGTTTTATGTTAGATGTAAACTGTAAATATATGAAGAGTAAATCACTACTATATAATTCTCTTTTTACTATATTTTTCATGCTTTTTAATACTTTTCTATATTTTTATATTTTACAAAATATAAATAATGGCATTTTACACTATTATAGTTTTTTATGTATAGTGCTCGGAGTAATTATAGAAAATGTTATTGTTAATAAAATTAAAAAATGATATACTAAATAAAGAATAGGAAGGTGAAGATATGGCTAAAAAAAGAGTTAGTAAAAGTGTAAAGCGAAGATTGACATTTTTAGGTCCGATATTATTAGGCATAGTAATATTTTGTATTTTTACTATCTTTTCATATGCATATCAAATTCACCAACTTAAATTAGAAGAACAAAAATTAGAAAGTGAATTAAAAAATCTTCAAACAGAAGAAAGAGAATTAAGTAGTGAAATAGTTAAACTTAAAGATCCTGAGTATATAGCAAAATATGCAAGAGAAAACTATTTATATAGTATGGAAGGCGAGTATGTAATAAAAATAGAGGATAAAAAAGAAGAAGTTAAGGAATCAGATAATACTAATGATAAAATATATTACATTATGGGCATTACAATTTCTATTCTAATAGTATTATTAATAGCTGTTATAATAAAAATAGTAAAAAATAAAAAGAGCAAGTAATTGCTCTTTTTTTATAATTTAAATTCTTTAGTAGCTTTCCCATCAAAATAATTTTTAGTTTTAAAATGAGAAAATGCTCCAACAATATTTGATGGAAATGATTTAACCATCTTATTATAATCAGTTATAGTATCATTATAATATTTTCTAAGTGCTTCAATTTCAGCCTCAGTTTCATTGATACCAAGTTCTATTTTCATAAAACCTTCACATTTTTTTAAATCTTTATATTCTTCTTTATAATGATTAAATTCGTTAATTGCATCATATATTTTTCTATCAAGTTCAAAGTTAGTAAGCTTTTTAGACCTTAGTCCCGCTAATTCTTCTAAAACTTTCTTTTCTTCTGTATTAGATTTTATAACACCTCTAGATTTATTAAGCAAGTCATATCTTTTTCTTAATATTGAATCTATATTAGCTTCAGCTTCATTAATTCTTATAATATAACTTTGATATCTATTAAATGTTGTAATGTACCAAATCATGATGATACAAATTATTACAACGATAAATATTATTGTCATTATATATTCCATATACTATCACCATACTAATTATAACAAATAGTTATTTTTTTTTCAATTATTAGGTATAAATTCTGGACTATAATTAATTTTTTCGTCAAACTCAATATAATTAACATAAATCATAAGAATTAAATTCCATTTACCAGTAGAGGGATTACTAAGTATTAAGTGGTCTCTTCCTGATTGTTCAATAATACCTATAAATATTTTGTCTTTGTTTTCATTTGATGCATCTGGAAAAGATGCGTAAACTTTTACTTTCTTACCTTTATTTAATCTTAAAATATTTTCAATATATGATTGTTCCATTGGTAAATCATAATTATATGGTGGAACACTTTGTTGATTTGGCACTTGTGTATTTCCACTATAAAGAGGACTACCTGGGAAAATAGCATTATTATAATTATTATTCATAATATCATCCTTTCTATAAATTATATTTATAGTAAGATGTTATCATGCAATAAAAAAGATAAATATTTCTATTTATCTTTAACTTGTAATGCAGTTATTGCAACAGCACCAACTATATCTTCAGCCTTACATCCTCGAGATAAGTCATTAACTGGTTTTGATAAACCTTGTGTAATAGGGCCATATGCTTCTGCTTTTGCTAAACGTTCTACCATTTTATAACCAATGTTACCTGCATCTAAATCAGGAAAGATTAATACATTAGCCTGTCCTGCAACTTTAGAATTAGGTGCTTTTTTCTTAGCTACTTCTGGTACTATAGCAGCATCAAATTGAATTTCTCCATCACAGTTTAAACTAGGGTAGTTTTCTTTTGCTATACTAACAGCTTTGTTAACTTTATCAACATCAGCGCATTTTGAAGTTCCAAATGTAGAATGTGATAAGAAAGCAACTTTTGCTTCTTTACCAACTAATAACCCAAAACTTTCAGCAGAAGCTTTTCCGATTTCAGCTAGTTCTTCACTTGAAGGATTTTGAATCATTCCACAGTCAGAGAAAACAAAAACACCATTTTCTCCAAATTCACAATTAGGAACATCCATAAGCATGAAAGATGATGCAACTTTACTACCTGGAGCAGTTTTTAAAATTTGAAGAGCAGGTCTTAACGTATCTGCAGTACTATGGCTAGCACCACTAACTTGTCCATCAGCATATCCAAGTTTTACTAACATGCATCCAAAATATAAATAATTATTTAAAAGAGTTTCTCTAGCTTCTTCTAAACTAACACCTTTATGTTTTCTAAGTTCATAATATTCATTTACTAATTCTTCAGTTTTATCATAATTTTCAGGATCAATAATTTCTGAAGTAACTTTAATACCATTTTCATTAGCAAGTTTATTAATTTCTTCTTCTTTACCAATTAGAACTAATTTAACAAACTGTTCTTTTTCAATTAATTCTGCAGCTTTTAATGTTCTAATATCTTCAGTTTCAGGTAAAACAATAGTTCTAATATTATTCTTTACTTTATTTTTTACTTTATCTATAAAATTCATAAATTAACCTCCGTATTCATTTTATCAAAAACTTTTTAAAAATAACATAAAAAAAGAGTATTTTTTTACTCTTGTTTTATTGTTGGGATTAAATCATCTAATTCATTTGACTCTAATGTTGGTTCAGTTCCTTTTATATAATAAAATAGTTCTTGTTTATCACTAGGACTAGTAACTAATTCTCCGGTTATAGGATTAACTATCGAGCCAACTATATTACTTGGCATATCATACCATGTATTATCCATATCTTTAACATAAGTTTCTACTGTATCAGCCCATATATTTTTTATGTCTGTTCCAATACTATTAGGTATATCAGTATTATCATCATATCCAGCCCAAATTCCCATTACAACATTAGGATTAAATCCAAAAACAAGTGAATCAGAATCAGTACTACCTGTTTTTAATGCGTAGGTATTAGTTAATTTTGTTGCAATATTTAAGCAAGTAGGATAATTATAATCAACAAAGTTACTAGCATAACAATTAGATAATAAATCATTAATTATGTAAACAATACTTTTACTTAATATTTCTTCTTTAACTTCATCACATTCATATAATATATTTCCATTTGAATCAACTACTTTTTCAATTAAATGAGGTTCTACCTTATAACCATTATTAGCTAGGGTAGAATAAGCCCT
>JAFTYN010000058.1 GCA_017461465.1 Bacilli bacterium | reverse complement strand
GTATTTGCAGCACTTGCAATCTTAGGTTTAGGTTTTGCTTTAAGAAAAAGATGTTTTAATTAATAAAAAAGGTCGTTAGACCTTTTTTTTATATTAGTGTATAATGATACTAGGTGATAGTATGAAAAAGACAAAAGAACTTAAATGTCCAATGTGTGATAGCATAGTTTCTAAAAAAGATGAGAGATGTCCAAAGTGTGGTACTATTTTAAAAAAAGTATATTCTAAAATAACAACTATTCTTTATGTATCAGTATTTTTGATTTTAATTTTATTTATAGTAATATTAATTGGAGTTATCAAAGAGGCTATTTTAATTAGTAAAATAAATGATATAAAAGGAACTTATAGACTAACAAGTGATAATTCTGAATTCAAAGAAATAATGTACTTTAGGAAAGTTAATACATTAGAATCTTGGGATAATAATGAAGGAAGTGCTAATTACACTAATGATGTAGTAATAACATATGGCGTAAATATATATAATTATAATGTTGGTTCTGAATTCAAAGAAAAAGCTTTTTGTTTTAGAAAAAAAGAAAATAAATTAGAGCAAGTTAAATGTCCTAAAATAGATATAGATTTAAAAGAAGGAGAAATGTTAAATTTGACATATGAAAAAGAATAGAAATATTCTTTTTTTTATTTTCTATGTTATAATTAAACTAGGTGATGATAGATGTCAAAGTTATATGATGAAAGATTTAAAGAAAAAATAAAAGCAAAAATACTAGCGGGAGAATTTAATGAAAAACAAGATTTAATTAACTATATTCATGGACTTTCTAATGACGCTGTTAATAATCCAGAGATAGCATCTAAATTGGAAAGTGCAGGAGTAGAAGTTAATTCAAATGATTTAGCAGAAATAGTAAAAGAATTACTTGAATATTACGATAAAACAAAAACAAATACAGCAAGTTTAAATTTAGAAAATGTTAGTAGAATTGATATTGAAGATAAAGATTATATTAAGGTAGATAATGGTGATGGTTCTTATACTATTTTAGATGATAGTATGACTGAAAGAGATTTTGTAACTCAGTTTCAAGATAGACAAAATTCTTCATTCAATTATCAAACTAATGATGGAATTAAAAATAGGGAAGCAATAATTGAAGACATGAAGAAAGATAAAGTAGAAGTAACTTTAGAAAGTTCTACTCAGACTAATGTAAGAGATTTATCGCCAGAAGAAAGAAGAGAATTTGCAGCAGTTATGAGATTACCTGATTCAGATGAAATTAACTTTTTAGTAGATCCAGAAAGAAATATTTATATCAATAAAGATACAGGTGAAACTTTTTATACACATAGAACTTCTGATGGTAAATTAGAAGTTAGAAGTGCTACTGAACAAAAAGCAGAGACTCTTACTGATACGTTAAACTCTGTTGATGAACTTGGAAATGAAGTAGAAGTTAATGTAGAATCTGTATCAGATTTATCAGAGTTTGAAGCGCTTGATTCTTATGAGCTTGAAATGGTAGTTAATAATAAGTTAGATTCATTAACTCCAGAACAACAAGCAAAATTAAAAGAAATGTTAGCAAGGAAAAAAGCAGAGGAAAAAGAAAAAGTACTTGAAAAAGAAAATGTGAAAGAGCAAGCTCTTGAAATGAAACCAAAGACATTAATAAAACAAATGCAAAAACCATATAATGGATTCTTAAGTTTAATGTTCTTATGTTTAATTGTATCACTATTAAGTACTTCAATTCTTTTATATATAATAATATCTAATGGACTTTTAGGATAATAAGAATGCATTAAGCATTCTTTTTTTATCTTGACCTGACAGGTTGTCAGTGTTATAATTAAATAGTTGTAATAGAGGGTGATATAGATGCCAACAAGTGCTTTTTTTAACTTATCTACTTCTAAAAAAGAAGAAATATTAAAAGCTGCTAAAGAAGAATTTGCTAATAATTTATATGAAGATGCTTCTATAAATAAGATTATTAAAAGTATTGATATGCCGCGAGGCACTTTTTATTTGTACTTTGAAAATAAAGAAGACATTTATTCATATATATTTGAAGACTATGTTAAGACTTTAGACAATGTTTTTATAAAAAATTTAAAGGCCAGTAATGGTAATATTTTTGATATGTATATAAAGGCTTTTGATTTTGTTACAAATAAAAGTAATAAAGAAATAACAACTTTAATTAATAAATTTTTTCTTAATATAAATAGTAAACAATTAGAGTGTGCTATTCCTAAAAAAGGAAAGAGAAACTTACATGAAGAAATTAAAAAAAATATAAATTATGATGTTATTAAATTAGACGAGTCTGAAGTATATACTTTAATTAGTATTTTGATGCCTATATTTTTTCATAATGTAGCGTCTGTTTATAGAGCTCCTACTTACAAAGATAAAATAAAAGAACATTATATTAACCAAATTAATATAATAAAAAAAGGTATAGAAAGTGAGGATTTATGATAAAAATATTTAAATATTTAAAATCTTCTGTTATTTCAATATTTTTGATTGT
>JAFTYN010000057.1 GCA_017461465.1 Bacilli bacterium | reverse complement strand
CAAAGTTAACTATTTATATAGCCAGCAATGATAATTAGAAAGAAAGGGACGTTAGTCCCTTTTTCTTTAAGTATAGGAGCATATGTATGGCAAAAAATAAAAAGAAAGAATCTAATGTAAAATGGATAGTTCAGATAAGTATTTTAGCTTTTATTATTTCATTCTGCTTTTCATTTGCATCAGAAACAATTTTAGCAAATGTTAATGTTTTAGTAGGAATTTTAGTACTATTATTATTCATTTTAATAGGTATTATTTTTGATATGGTTGGAGTTGCTATTACTAGTTCTGATATCGGACCATTTAATTCAATGAGTGCTCAAAAAGTTAAGGGAGCAGATGTAGCTGTTATGTTTGTTAAAAATGCTGCAAAATTATCAACTTTTTGTAGTGACGTAATTGGAGATATTTGTGGTATTATTTCCGGTTCAGCTGGTGCTATAGTGGCTGCTTTAATAGCAGAGAACTTTAATTTACCAATTTTTTATGTTGCTTTAACTGTAGCTGCTTTTACTGCTTCATTTACTATAGGTGGTAAAGCTATAGGAAAAGGAATTGCTATTAAAAATAATATAAAAATAGTATCGTTGTTCTCAAAATTGGTATCAATATTTTACAAGAAGAAAAAGTAGTAATTATTACTACTTTTTTGTTGACTATAAATAAATTAATTGTTATAATGAAAATGTAGTAATTATTACTAGATTGGAGACAATTATGAAAAAATCATATCAAAGAGATATAATTTTAAAGATAGTAATGGATTCTTGTGATCATCCAACTGCAGATACTATTTATACTAGAGTGCAAAAGATAATACCAAATATTAGTTTAGGTACTGTATATAGAAATTTAAACGCACTTGCGGATAATGGATATATTAAGAGAATTGGAGTTCCAAATAATCAGGATAGATTCGATAAAACTATTTCTAATCATCATCATATAAGATGTGTGTTATGTAATAGTGTTAAGGATATATTTTTTGATATAAGTAAAGAATTTTGTGATAAAATAGAATTAGAAACTGATTATAAGATTTTATCTCATGATTTGGTTTTCGAAGGAATATGTCCTAATTGTTTTAAGAAAGAAGGAGAAAAGTAATATGGAATTAAAAGGAAGTAAAACAGAACAAAATTTAATGACTGCTTTTGCAGGAGAAAGTCAAGCTAGAAATAAGTATACTTATTATGCTTCTAAAGCAAAAAAGGAAGGTTATGAACAAATAGCAGCTATATTTGAAGAAACTGCAAATAATGAAAAAGAACATGCTAAAATGTGGTTCAAAGAATTACATGGTGGTGAAGTTCCAAGTACACTTGAAAATTTAAAAGATGCAGCTGCTGGTGAAAACTACGAATGGACAGATATGTATGCTGAATTTGCTAAAGTAGCTGAAGAAGAAGGATTTAAAAGAATAGCTTTCTTATTTGGTGAAGTAGCTAAAATCGAGAAAGAACATGAAGAAAGATATAGAAGATTAGTAGCTAATATTGAAGGCGAAACTGTATTTGAAAAAGAATCAGAAGAAACTATGTGGATTTGTCGTAACTGTGGACATGTTCATTTTGGAAAAACAGCTCCAAAAGTTTGCCCAGTATGTGCACACCCACAAGCTTATTTTGAAGTAAGAGCTATGAATTATTAATAAAAAGTACTTCGGTACTTTTTTTTGTTAAAAAAAAAATATTAATGGTATAATTAATTTAATAGGTGATAAGATGAAAAAAATAAAAATATTATTATTAGTTTTTATTATTGTTATTATAGGAGTAGCAGGTGTTTTTGGGTATAATTATTATACAAAGCAGAAAGAAGAAAAATTAGCGTTAGAGCAAAAAGAAAAAGAAGAAAAACTTTTAAAGCAAATAGAAAATAACTACGGAGAGTTTGTTAAAACTAATAAAGATGCTAAAATTTATGTTTTAGATAAAGAATATAAAGAAAGTGGAGTTATATCTAAAGATACTATTCTTTCATTAGATAAACAAGAACTTACTTTTGAAACTAAATATTTTAAAATAATAAATTTAGATCAGGAATACTATATTAGCTATGAAGATGTTTCTAAAGCTGAAAGCATTAGTAAAAATGATAGATATTTAAATTATATTCCTTTTAATAAAAATGTAATTACTAATGAAACTACGAATTTTTATTTAAATGATGCTAAGGTATATACAATTAATAAGTCTTTTAATCTTCCTATTTACATAATGGATGGTGACAAATATTTTATTGAATATGATAACCAGCTTATGTATGTATTAAAAGAAGATGTTAAAGAAATAATAGATAATAATAATTCTAACAAAGAAAAAGCTAATCAAATCGCTACTATTTTATATCATTTTATATATAATCCATCTGCTGGTGAGACTTGTAATGAAAGTATTTGTCACACTATGAGTCAAGTTCAAACTCATATTGATTATTTAAAGCAAAATAGTTATTTTACCCCAACACTTAAAGAGTTTGAAATGTGGATAGATGGTAAACTAAATTTGCCTAAAAAGTCTTTAGTGATGACTCTAGATGATGGTGGTTATGGTCATAATGCTAAGGAAATATTTGATAGAAATAAAATTAATGCTGCTTTATTTATGGTTGGTGCATGGTTTGATCCAGGACAATATGAATCAGAATACTTAGAAGTACATTCTCATGGATATGATTTACATAATGCTAATGTATGTCCAGGTCAAGGAAATTTCGGTGGTGGCATCATGTGTTTACCTAGAGAAACTTTACTTGCGGATTTAAAGAAAAGTAGAGAAGAAACACATATGACTACTTATTTTGCATATCCTTTTTATGATTTTAATAACTATTCGATCAGTATTTTAAAAGAAGCAGGATTTACGATGGGATTTGGTGGTTATTATCAAAATGGTCGTCATAATATGGTAATAGGTGGAGATAAATTTAGAATACCTAGAGTTACTTTTGATAGTACTACTAATAATAATGATTTACAAATGGTATTATCTACTTATAATTATTAAAAGAAAGATTTTATCTTTCTTTTTTACTTTTATTTTAGATAGTGCTATAATGTTAATGATAATTTGAATAGATTTGAGGTTGAATATGTCTAAAGTAAGTATAATAATCCCTGTCTATAATGTTGAGAAATATTTGGATAAATGTTTAAAATCGGTGTTAAATCAAACATATAAGAATATTGAAATTATTGTCATTAATGATGGTTCTACTGATAATTCTTTGAAAATTTGCAAAAAATATAAAGATAAAAGAATTGTATTGATAGATAAAGAAAATGGTGGAGTAAGCTCTGCACGTAATAAAGGATTAGAATTAGCATCAGGAAAATATATTACTTTTGTTGATTCTGATGATTGGTTAGAATTGGATGCTATTGAAAATATGGTAAGTTTTATTGAAAAAGAAAATGCAGATCTTGTCAGGTTCTGTTATCAAACAGCAGGTGTTAGACAAAACAGTGTGGGCGAAGCAGAAAATAAATATATTGGTTCTGAAATAACAAGGTTTACTGAAAAATTAATATCTGGTGAAATACCAGGTTATTTACCTATTATAATGATAAAAAGAGAAGTAATAAAGGATATTAAGTTTAAAACTGAATTACCACTCGCTGAAGACTTGATTTTTGTTTTAGAATTGCTAAAAAATGTTAATTCTATTTCAATGTCAAATGTTATTACATATAATTATCTAGAAAATCTTGATAGTGCATCTAGATCGATAAAACATTATCGTAGAAATATTCATAATGAACTTATACTTAATAAGTATATTAATGAAATATATGATAATAAGTATGAAAGATTATCTAATGCAAGATGCATGAAAGAAGCTCAAATATATTTATTAAAGATGTACCGTGATGGTTATGATATTAATGAAGTAAAAGAAGAATTTGATTTTTTTGTAGATGATGAATATTTTAATAAAATAAGATGTAATATAGATGAATCTATACTAAATAAAAGAGATAAAAAGATATTTAAATATATAAGTAATAAACAATTCGATAAAATGATTAAATATTTTAAAAGTGAGATAAATAAATCAATTATAAATTATAAATATAATAGAATTAAATTAAGATTGAAGGAGATGTGTAATGGGAATAAGAAAACAACTTGCAATTAATTTTATATCTCAAGTTATATATAGTGTAATTAATTTAGGAATAAGTTTCTTTCTTGTTCCACATATAATAAGCTCTTTAAATGCAAGTGCATACGCATTTATTAATTTATCTAACGATTTTATAAATTATGCATCATTAATAACAGTTGCACTTAATTCAATCGCAGGTAGATATATAACTCTTGCAATACATAAAAAGCAGAATAAAGAAGCAAATATTTATTATAATTCAG
Source organism: Bacilli bacterium (assembly GCA_017461465.1). Lineage (GTDB taxonomy): Bacteria > Bacillota_I > Bacilli_A > RF39 > UBA660 > RGIG4266. The sequence goes on along the minus strand of JAFTYN010000057.1, from coordinate 2,409 downwards.
TTATTGTTGCTAATATAATAATGGCATCTGTACTTCTTATACCAATGACATTATTTGTAATATTTATGGATAGTTTAATAAATATTCCTGCTAATTTACTTGGGGACGTTAGAATACTATTTATAATAGTTTTTACTAATTTTATTATTAGTTTAATAACTTCAGTATTTAGTTCAACAACTTTTGTAACCAATAAACTATATCTTAGTTCAATAGCTAGTATTGGTTCTCAAATAGTTAGATGTATAGCATTATTAGTATTGTTTAGTTTATTTGAAACTAATGTATGTTTTGTAGGTATTGCATCTTTTGCATCTACTTTAGTTATAGCAATATCTAATTATATATTTACAAAAAAATTATTGCCACAGTTAAAATTTGATTTCAAAGAATTTGATTTAAAGTATACATTTGAAATGGTTAAAAATGGAGTTTGGAATTCAGTAAGCAAGTTAAGTGGAATTTTAGAATCTGGTTTAGATTTACTTCTTTCTAACTTATTTATTGGTCCGGTAGCAATGGGAATAATTGCACTTCCTAGAACGATAACATCTATTGTATTTAGTTTATTTGGATCTATGGCTTCAATATTTAATCCTAATATTATGCAAGCTTATGCTAAAAATGATTTTGATTCAATTAAAAGGCAACTATTTTTTGCAATTAAATTTGTGGCTACCATATCTAACGCTTTTATCGCTACCTTTTTAGTGGTGGGTTTGGAATTCTATAAACTATGGGTTCCAACAGAAAATACAGTATTTATGTATATGTTATCATTTATTTCAATGTGTTCTTTAACAATCGGGTTACCACTTGAACCAGTATATGTCATACATACTGCAACCAACAAAATAAAACAACCTGCAATTGTATGTTTAATTTTAAGTACAATCAATATCATTCTTGTCATATGTGGGGTTAATTTAGTAGCAGATGAAACATTAAAAATGGTAATTATATATGGCTCATCTACTATTTTAGGTATCATTAAATTGTCTTTATATATACCAGTGTATACAGCCAAAATAATGAATGAAAAATGGCATTTATTATATCCTTGTATATTAAAAAATATCTTTATAGTAGCAATTACTTTTGTAATCGGTCTATTTATAAAGAAATATTTATTCTTTGATTCATGGATATTATTCTTTACAAGTTCTGCTATTTTAGGAATAGCTTTCATGATTATCAATTTCTTCTTCAATTTCAACAAGGAAGAGAAAAAAGAATTTTATAAAGTTATCAAAAAAGTTACAAAAGTGTTTAATTAATATTAAAAAGTCTAGATTTTATATAGTCTAGACTTCTTTTTTTTGTTTATTTAAGGTATAATTATTTTAATAGAAAAGGATGTTGAGTATGAAAGAAAAAATATTTGAATCATTAAGATATAAATTTAGAAGAATATATTATAAGTATATTAGAACATTAGATAAAGAAAGAATAGATGAATTATTTGAAAAGATTGATCCTGAATTAAATTATGTAGCACTTCATAATCCTAATTGGTTAGGGGTTACTAGCTCAACTAAAGCACTATTTAAAAATACTTTAGCAGTTGAAGAACTTTATTCTAAAAAGATAGTAGATATGCTAGCTGATAAACTTGAAAACTACAAAATTGTTATTTTTTCAGGTATGGTAGATGGCTGGGAAAATTTAATGAAGGAATTAAAGAATAGAAACAAAAATATTAAAATTAAAATTGTATGGCATGGTGGTAATGCTTTATTATCTGAAAAAGAAGATTATAAGATTTTTGGTAAAGTACTTACTTTATATAAAGAAGGTTTTATTGATCAATTAGTATTTGTTAAAAAGACTATGTATGAATGCTATAAGGCTTTAGGATTTAATTCATATTTCTTAATGAATAATTTTACTTTAAAAGACAAGAAAGATTATCCTAACAAAAAAGATAATGATAAAAAATTAAGATTAGGACTATATTCTTCAGGAACAAGATGGGTAAAAAATACTTTTAATCAAATAAGTGCTGTTAGTTTATATAAGGATGCTATTGTTGATTGTGTTGCATACAATGATAAAATTTATGATTTTGCAATGCATCATGGTATAAAATTAGAAGGTTCTAATAAACATATGCCACAAAAAGAATTGTTTAAAAGAATGGCTTTAAATGATGTAAATGTGTATGCAACATTTACAGAATGTGCTCCTATGCTTCCTCTTGAAAGTTTTGAACTTGGAGTACCTTGTGTAACTTCTAATAACCATCATTATTTTAAGGGAACTGAATTAGAAGAATTAACTGTTGTTAAAGAAATTGATAATATTATGGCAATTAAAGAAAAAATAGATTCTTGTATTAAGAATAGAGACAAAATTATGAAATTATATAAAGAATGGAAAAAAGAATACGATAAGGAATTTGAAAAAAAT
>JAFTYN010000056.1 GCA_017461465.1 Bacilli bacterium | reverse complement strand
TTGTCCATAACTTACGCCAATTATTTCTTACAATATAATTATATTTAAAATTAAATGGTAACTTAAAAAATACAATATCCTTCAAATTTACCTTATTTATATCATTATTATAATTTAACATCAAAATATAATCTTTATTATCAATTCTTGTAATTATCTCATTATTATTATTTAATATCATCTGATGCATATAAATATTATTAACATATAAATAATATGATAGATTATATAACTCTACTATTTCTTCTTTAGATCTTTTTGACTCTTCTAATATATACGTATTCCCATTATTTTCAAAATTATAGCTATTACCTTTTTTTCTTAAATTATCTGGCTTAATATTATAATAGTATAAAATAGCATTTTTCATCTATTTCCTCCTATTTAATATTATGTTTTTTCATATTTTTTACAACAACATTCTTTTCCTTAATTATTTCTTTAACAAATTTTGATTCATTCTTTTTATTTGAAACTATATACACTTTATTTTTAGTTCTTGTTAATGCGACATAAAATAATCTTCTCTCTTCCATAATTTTTTCTTCATTCGGTAGTAAAAATTTTCTAATGGGATCTTCATTTTTATTATTAGGAAAACCATACACTTTACTATTAGGCATTATTAATATTACGTTATCATATCCTAGACCTTTAGATGAATGAATTGTTAAATATGTTATTCGCAATTGTTTTTCTTTTCTATATATTATATTTTCATGATTAATACTAAATTCATTACCAATCACTTTATCGATATCCTTTTTATATCTTCCTAATATTAGAATATTCTTGTTTAAGCCATATTCGCCAATAATTTCATCTATTGTATAACATAAAACTTTTTCAATATCTCTTTTTATTCTGTATATGACTATGGGATTATTTATTTTTTTATCTGAGACTAAATTTTTTTTGATTTGTCTTTCATTTCTCATAACAAAGTTACCAACAATATCAATTAGCTCTTGGCTATTACGATATGTTTTAGTTATTTTATATATTTTAGCAGCCATATCTTTAGAATAATTTAAAAATAAATTATTATCAGAACCAGCAAAAGAATATATTGCTTGCCAGTCATCCCCTACTACCATTGTTTTCACGTCCATAATTTCGGTTATTTTCTTTATTAAAAGATATCTATTTAATGATATATCTTGAAACTCATCTATAATTATATATTTATATGCTAAATTATTCTTTGAAACTAAATCTATTGCCCTAATAATCATATCTTCGAAATCAATCTTTTGTTTTTCTATTAAATATTGCTTGTATTTTGGTAATATATTCGAAAGATATGACACATATTTACAGATTCTTCTATCCTCTATTTTTATGTTTAATTCCTTCATTCTAAATAGGTTAAAGTTTTCCACAGTAAAATTAATAAAATATTCCTTAGGGCTGTTATATCTTTTTTCTTCTTTTTTATATATCCGATTTTTGCTTATATATTTCATTATTTTTTTTGTTTCACTATTTTTCTTTATTAATTTAGTTAATATCTTTTTATTATCTACAATTATTTCCTTGTGATTTTCTGAATTCTTTACAATATTAAAAGCAAAACTATGAAACGTAGATATAACAACATTTAAATTAAAATCTTCATTTATTCTTTGTTTCAATTCTTCTATCGCCTTATTAGTAAATGATATTATTAAAATATTTTCGGGTTTTATATTCTTAATTTCAATTAAATACTTAACCTTAGCAGTTATAACGGTAGTTTTACCTGCACCGGCACCTGCTATAACCATAATATTTTTACTATTATCTAAAATTACTTTTTTTTGTTCATCATCTAATCTTATATTGTCATCTATACCACTAAATATATTATTTAAATATTCCTCCATAATTATATATATCGCATATATTATTTAAAATCCTAAAAAAAGTAGATATTTCTATCTACTTTATTCAAAATAATCTAATTTCATGTTTTTTCTTACGCGATTCATTACTTCTTTTGCTTTGTTTCTTGCTGCTTCTGTTCCATCTTTTAAAATTTGTTCCACTTCTTCTGGATGATCTTCGTAATATTTTCTACGTTCTTGGATTGGTTTTAAGAAGTTAACCATTTCATTTATTAATTCTTTCTTACAACCTACACAGCCACGTGCGCCTTTTTTACATTCTGTACATACATTATCTAAATTTTTATTACCAATTAATTTATGATAATAATAAACCATACAAACATTAGGATCTGCTGGATCATCCTTTTTGATTTTTTTAGGATCTGTTACAGCACTCATAACTTTCTTTGTTATTTCTTCTTCTGTATCTGCTAAATAAATAGCATTTCCTAAACTTTTGCTCATTTTATCATTACCATCTAATCCCTTTATACGTGGATTTGGAGATAAAACAGCATCAGGTTCTTTTAAAGTTTCACCATAGACATTATTAAATTTTCTTACTATCTCCCTAGTTTGCTCTATATGTGGAAGTTGATCATCTCCTACTGGTACAACATCACCATCTAAAGCAACTATATCAGCAGCTTGGCTAACAGGATATCCTAAAAAGCCATATGTTATGCTTTCACCACTTGAACCAAAAATATTTTCTTTTTGTGATACTTCAAATTTTGTAGTTGGATTTCTATATAATCTTGCAACTGTTACTAAATTCGAAAAATATACTGTTAATTCTGCTACTTCTGGAATCATTGATTGTATGTATATGTGTGAATATTTAGGATCTATACCAGAAGCCAAATAATCTAAAGCTAATTCCTTAACATTATTTCTAACCTTTTCTGGATTATTAAAATTATCTGTTAAAGCTTGTACATCTGCTATTAAAATATATGTTTCATAATCCTTTTGCATTTTTACTCTATTTACTATAGAACCAAAGTAATGACCTAAATGAAGTTTACCTGTAGGTCTATCACCTGTAATTATAACTTTTCTTTCCATCTTATTTCCTCCTAATTTATTATTTTATTAAAAGGAATGGCACCATCGTTTCATAATATCACCTGCTTATAATTATATCACAATACCTAAAATTAATAAAATAAAGATAATTATAAGTATAATTTTAGAAAAATTAGTTATCTTTATTTTTGAATAATCTTTGGCTTTGATAGAGTCCTTATTATAAACCCCTTTTTCTTTTAAATCAATGCTAATTAAATTTTTAGGTAAATCAT
>JAFTYN010000055.1 GCA_017461465.1 Bacilli bacterium | reverse complement strand
TGCTGGAGCTACTGGTGCAGTTGGTTGAACTGGAGTTGCTTGTGTATTTTGAGTTTCATTATTCATATTATCACCTATCCTATAAATTCATTATAGCAAAAAGTATTATGTAATGCAATTTTTTTTAATCTTTAGGTTCAAATATTAATGATAAATAAAATGAAAATATAATAGCAGAGCAAATTCCTGATGCTGTTAAGCTAAACATTCCCATTAACATTCCCATAATTCCATATGTTTGTGCTCCTTCCAAAGCACCATGTATTAATAAATGTCCAAAACTAGTTATAGGAACTAATGCTCCGCCTCCTACATATAGAATTATTCTATCGTAAATACTAAATATATCTAAAAATGCTCCTACTACGACAAAAATAGTTGTAATATGTCCTGGTGTTAATTTAGTATTATCAAGTATTACTTGAGCTATCATACATACAAATCCAGTAAATAAAAATGAATATAAATATAGCATTAGTCTATCACCTCCAAAGATATAGCATGAGCTATAGAAGGAATAGTCATTTGCTGATTTACTGTTGTAGTGTTCATAAGTGCTCCTGTTGCAACTATTAAAACTTTTTTATACTCGCCTTTAAACATTTTATTAAAAATATAACTATATGTAACTAATGGTAAACAAACAGGACCACTAGCGCCTGAATAGACTCCTTGATTATTAATATCGTATATCATGCACGCGGAATCATCTAGATTATTTGGTTTTATTTTATATTCAATACTAAGATAGTCTTTTAATATATCTTTACCATATTTTCCTAAATCTCCTGTTAAAACCAAATCATAGTAATCTATGGTTCTATTTGTTTCTTCTAGGTGTTCTTTTATTGTTTCTGCAGCAGCTATTGCCATTACTGCTCCCATATAAAAAACTTCTTTTATATATGAATCTTTAACTCTTCCTATAGTAGCACTTTCTACCTTTATTCCTTTTTTATTTTTACTTAATAAAGCTCCAGCTGAACCTGTTGCAGTAAAAGTCATTGTCTTTGGCTTTGGACCACCATATTCAACCGGATATCTAAACTGTTTTTCTGCTGTATTATTATGCGAAGATACTTCTACTATGACGTTATTTGCTTGATTAGCTTCTATCATATTTGAAGCAATTATAAGTCCTTCTACACTACTCGCACATGCATTATAAATTCCTAAAAATGGTAAATCTACTTTTGATGCTGCATAGTTTGAAGCTGCTATTTGATTAAGTAAATCTCCTGATATAAGTAAATCTATATCTTTAATAGTTAAATCTGCTTTTTTTAATAACTCTTTAATATTTTCACTGATTAATTTTATTTCTGCTTGTTCCCAAGTTTTTTCACCAAAATAATAATCTTGTTTTGTTTTATCGAAAATTTTTCCTAATGGTCCTTCTTTTTCTTTTTTACCTGCTATGGTTTCAGTATTGTTTATATAAACATTATTATATTTGAAAGTCATTATCCACCATATATTATAAATCTTATTAGACCAAAGGTATAAGCACTAACTACACCAAAAACAATTACTGAACCAGCAAGTTTAAACATATTTGCACCTATGCCAGTTACTAACCCTTCTTTTCTGTATTCAAGTGCTGCGCTCATCATAGCGTGAGCAAAACCTGTAATAGGAATTATTAATCCACATTTTAGTTTGTGAACTAAACTATCAAAAAAACCTAAACAAGTAAATAAACAACCTAAAAATATTAAAGTGATTATCATAAATGTTGATGCCATGGTTTTAGGAACATCAAAAAAATAAGTATATACATCAATAAGAAGCTGACCTAAAGTTCCCATAAAGCCTCCAGCTAAAAAAGCTATAATTGCATTTTTTAGTGTATTTTCTTTTGGCTTATGTTTATCAGTTAATGCTATATATTTTTCTTTATTCATAATAAAATCCTCCTAAAATTATTATGAATAATTAATTTATTAATATACAAAAAAAGAAGATTAACTTTTTGGGTTAATCTTCTTTTTAGAATTATCAGCTTGATATTTTAACATTATAAGGAATAAATATAGTGAAAATCTTAAAAATTCATAATTCATATTTAAATCAAATAATGATCCACCTATTAATAATAAGAAAAGTAATATAAATACTATATTTTCTTTATTTTTTAATATTTTAAAACTATAAAATAGTCCTACACATATTAATAATAAGTAATGAATTACACCAATAAATCCTATTTCACTTAGCATTCTTGCGACAAAACTATGTTCATCATTAAATCCTGTTGAATTTGCAAAAGCTTTTATTCCTTTACCAAAATAATTTTTATTTTCTTTAACTTGAGATGTTGCATTTGAAATTGTTTCATCATACATATCCAATCTTGTTATTAAACTTGCTTTATCATATTTTATTTGTTCAATTGATTTAACAAAAATAAATGGTGCATATTTTGTATTTACAGGATAGTACTTAATTTCACCAGTTTCTAGATCTTCTACTTTTACTGGATAAACTTCTAACCTATTATCTGGTGTAATATCAGTAAATTTCAAATAATAAAATTCAAAATAGTTTTTTGTTTCAAATTCAAATACATACTCTTTTAGTCCTAATTCTGTTTTTTCAATTTTTTCTTTTCTTTTTATAATATATGCGTATCTTGGATATACATATCTTAATTCTAACCTTGCATAGTTATCGATAGTATCATTTTTAACTTTAACAGTCATCTTATATTTATGATTTCTTTCAAAATCTTGAAAATCAACAAATATAAATTCATTATCTCTTACTATATTATCCACAACTAAATTTGTACTTTTATAGTTAATAGTAGGAACTATAGTTACTATCATTAACACAATTAAACTTAAAATATAAAAGATATTCTTCTTTGAAACTTTATTTAAAAATAAATAAACTAAATAATGTGCTATAAAAGCTAGAATCATTAATACCATATATATAAATAAGTTACAATTAAATATAAAACTTCTAGTTTCACCTATTATAAATAATAAAGGTATTAACATTGATACATGTACACTTATATATTCTTTTATAAATACAAAATCTTTTTTTACCATATGATAAATAAAAATCATAAGATTAATTATTAAAAATACTAATAAAGTTATTTTAGAAAGTGTAAGAGCAAAGAAATTTAAATAATAGAAATTCAAAAAATAATTATATATTTTCTTTTCTTTTAAATAATAGAAATTTATGAAATATCCTATTAATATAAATACAGCATAAGCATTAGGATAAAGCATTGTTCCATATAATCTATCCACACTACTTTTATAATAATCCCCAAAATTCATTTGAATTTGTGTTATTCCTGAAATATTTGGATTTGAATATACTAATAGCGATAAAATACATGATAATGCAGTTGTAATTACATAAAATTTTAATAATGAATCTAAATTTTTCTTCGTTAAAATTCTACTTAATGCTAATATATGGCTAGATAATAATATACTTATTACCATATATCTTATATTTGCTTCTATTGATAATGTTGGTTTTCCTAAACATATTGGTAGTAAATATAGAAATGGAAATAAAATAATTAAAAATTCTAAAAATGTTGGTTTTCTTTTTTCTAAGATTGAAAATACTAAATTACCTATAAAGATAAATAAGGTTGCTATAAACCACACTTTTTTTAATAGTTCTACAGCCGGAGTATAAGTCATATGTATATTATTATAATTAAAATATAGTGGACTTAAAATCATGTAAAAATACGTAATTCCTAATACTAATTTTTCAAATATTTTCTTAGGCCCTAATTTTTTTATTCTTTGAATATACTTCATCAATTTCTTTTTCACAGCACACCTACTTTTCTCTTAAAATTATACTATATTATTTAAGAGAACTCAATTACATCATTCTACTTTTTAATTTAGTTAGTACTTTCTTTTCACTTCTAGAAACTTGAACTTGTGTCATGCCAAAGGCATTTGCAACTTCTGTTTGTGTCATATCTTCAAAATATCTTTTATGTAATAATTCTTTTTCACTATCTTCTAACTTTAATAATTCTTCTTTTAGAAGAATCAAACTATCTATATCTTCTCTTTTACTTGGAATTGTCTCATGTAAAGTAAGTTCTTTAGAATCTATTGCTACTGCAGAATCAATACTTTTGATTTCCTGCTTACTATTTATAGCTTCTGCTATTACATATTCAGGGATTTCTAAATAAATTGCTATTTCATTATATGTAGGAACTCTGTTATATTTTTGAGCTAATAATTCCCTTGCTTTTTCTATTTTATACCCTAATGAAGAAGTTTGCCTACTAACTTTAAAACCTCTATCTTCTCTAATATATTTTTTTATTTCTCCT
>JAFTYN010000054.1 GCA_017461465.1 Bacilli bacterium | reverse complement strand
TTACATCATTTACTATTTTATTATTTGGACTAACGTTACATCCAAGTTCTTTCATAAACATTAAGGCTTCCATATGAGTATTTAAGCCATAATCAAGTGGATTAGGTAAATGATAAATAATGCAATCTAAATTTCTAGATGCTGCTACTTTAGAATCTAGCTGTCTTACAGATCCTGCAGCAGCGTTTCTAGGATTAGCAAATTCTATTTCACCATTTTCTTTTCTTTGCTTATTTAAATCATTAAATGATTTTTTACTCATGTAAATTTCTCCACGAACTTCAATATCTATAGGTTTACTTAAAGTAAGTGGCACTGTCTTAATTGTTCTTACATTATGAGTGATATCTTCACCTGTTACACCATCACCACGAGTAGCAGCTCTAACAAGTTTTCCTTCTTTATAAAGTAAAGATACAGATAATCCATCTATTTTAAGTTCTGCTACATATTTAGGATTTTTAACTTCCTTTTTTATTTTTTCATCAAAGTTAATAATATCACTTTCATTAAAAACATTACTTAAACTAAGCATTGGTATCTCATGAGTTACTTTAATAAAGTCATCTATTACTTTTCCACCAACTCTAACACTAGGAGAATCATCTCTTACAAGTTCAGGATATTTTTCCTCAATAGATAATAATTCTTGCATATATCTATCATATTCCTGATCTGTTATAGTAGGTTTATCTAATGTGTAATATTCATAACTAGCCTTATTTAAAATTTTAATAAGTTCATCAATTCTTTTTTCCATGTTGTTCATATTATCACCTATTTAATTATAACATTTTTTTGATATAGCATAAATTATATTTAATAATTTTTTGAAACTTTTTTCAAAATATTCATCATAGTTATGTTATAATATTAATATAATATGGAGGTATGTTAAATGAAAAAACAAAAAAGAGTATTAAGGGAAATTTATGACGTTAAAAAAATCACTATAATAGTATTAGCTATCTTGGTATTGTTCTTATTAGGATATATAGCATTTGTAAAAGATGACGGTAAAGATGGTAGTGTTATTAGTTCAAATAAAGAATATACTCAAATCAATAGTAATAATGATAATATCTGTAAAATTGATTACTACCGCGAAAATAACGAAAGAATAAGATTAGCATTTTGCTATGATGGTAAATTAGACATATTTGATTATAATAGTGATTATGCTAAAGAAGCTTGCAGTAGTAATTTTGTAGATCCAACTTTAAATATTTCTGGAATTGCTGATGTTTTATACATTAATAATTATGAAACAAATGAATACTATGTTTATTTATTAGATAAAAAAGGAAATGTATATACACTTTCTAAAGAAAATTTACTTAATGAAAACTATGTTGCAACTTTAGTTGAAAACATGAAAGATATTGTTAAATTTGATGAATTAGATGTTTATGACAAAGAAGAATTTAGCTATAATAAAAACTATTATGCTGTAGACAAAAACGGAAATATTCATTTATTAGCACAATAAAAGAGTTGAAATATCAACTCTTTTTTATTTATTTAATATATCTTCAATAACACTAGAATTTAATATATAATACCAATCTTCCCAGTTGTCAGTCTTTTGAACTTCATCCAGTAAATCAATTTTATCAATTTCATATAAATATATTTTTTCTAGTAACACTTTTAAAATATAAAAATTCCAAATATTAATAATATCTATTTTTGTATAATCATCAAATGGCTTTAATATTTTTTTAGCAGCTTTAACATCAATATCCTTACCATTTTTACTAAACTTTATTGCAAATACTACTAAATCATAAAGTTTAGTAAAGATAGTTACTTCATCTAAATCTATTAATGTAAACTTTCCTTTTTCATCCCATAAAATATTAGATGGAGTTAAATCGCCATGAATTAATTCTCTTTCATCAAAGATAGTATAATTTTGAAGTTTCATATATCTTCTTAAAAGTTCATCAATTAAATTACGATTTATTTTTTT
>JAFTYN010000001.1 GCA_017461465.1 Bacilli bacterium | reverse complement strand
TGCTAACTTTAATGTATGGAAAAATGGTAATCCTACAGATGCTGCAGGGTGGTTGTTAAATAGTTCTTATTATTTAACTTCTGCATCTACTATAGCTGGTGATCAAAGTTTCCAAGACCCTGATGGCACTACTGTAATAGGTCATTCTGGAAATGGTTATGCTAGAATAACAAGAGTTAGTTAAGAGATTAGAAATAATCTCTTTTTTCTTTATAATTATGATATAATTTATATAGTGGTGATAGTATGAAAGTTGAAGAAGTAAAAAGTAGCACATTTATTTTAGTATTAGCAGGTATAGTTTTATTTGCTGCGCTTATAATAGGTGGAAGTACACTTATTAAAAAAACTAGTGAAACAAAGAAAGAAAAAAAAGTAAATGAATTTAATGAAATACTTATAGATGCTGCTAAAATATATATGGACAAAAAAGAAGATGATTTTAATAATTTTAAAGAAGTAGGAGATATAAACTTAATTACAACTGATGAACTTATTACAAATGGGTTAATTAATGAGAGTATTGAAGTGCCGACCGATAAAGAACTTAAAGATTATTATGTTAAAGCAAAAAAAGAAGAAGATGGTTCAATTTCCTATGTAGTTGTAGGGTAAACAAAATGCACATATTGTGCTTTTTTCTTGCGCAGAATATATAAAAAAGGTATAATGGACTTATAAAGATAGGAGACAGATTATGAAAAAAACAATTAGAGATTTTGATTTAGAAAATAAAAGAGTTATCATTAGAGTAGATTTTAATGTTCCAATTAAGGATGGCGTAATTACTGATGATAATAGGATAAGAGAAAGTTTAGAAACTATTAATTATGCTTTAGATAATGGTGCTAAAGTTATCCTTTTATCTCATTTAGGTAGAATTAAAACAGAGGAAGATAAGGCTAAAAATACTTTAGAACCAGTAGCGTTTAGATTAAGTGAATTATTAGATAGAGAAGTTATATTTGTTGATGAAACTAGAGGTACTACTTTAGAAGGTTCAGTTGGAGTTATGAAACCAGGGGAAGTTTTACTTGTTGAAAATACTCGTTATGAAGATTTAGTAGGTAAAAAAGAAAGTGGTAATGATCCAGAACTTGGAGCTTACTGGGCATCTCTTGGAGATATATTTATTAATGATGCATTTTGTACTGCACATAGAGCTCATGCATCTAACGTAGGTATTGCTTCAAAATTACCTAATGGTGTAGGTTTCTTAATTGAAAAAGAAATAGAAAATTTAGATTTAGCGGTTAATAATCCAGAACTACCATTTAATGTTATTTTAGGTGGTTCTAAAGTAAGTGATAAGATTGCGGTTATTGAAAACTTAGTAAATAAAGCAGATCATATTCTTATAGGTGGAGGTATGGCTTTTACTTTCTTAAAAGCTAGTGGACTTCCAATAGGAGCATCTTTATTAGATGAAGAAAATATTGAATTTTGCCAAAGAATGCTTGCAGAACATGGTGATAAGATAATTCTTCCAATTGACTGTGTATGCGCTAAAAGTTTAGAAGAAGGTGCTCCTTCAAGAGAATGTTTTATAAGTGATATTAAAGATGATGAAATGGGACTTGATATTGGTTCTGCTTCAATTAAAGTATTTGAAGATATTTTAAAAGATAGTAAAACAGTTGTTTGGAATGGTCCAGTGGGAGTTTTCGAACAAGAAGCATATGCAAATGGAACTAAAAAATTATGCGAATGTTTAAGTGAGTTAGATGATGCTGTAACTATAATTGGTGGTGGAGATACTGCTTCTGCTGCAATTAACTTTGGTTATAAAGATGAATTTACACATATATCAACTGGTGGTGGAGCTAGTTTAGAATTATTAGAAGGTAAAGATTTACCAGGTATTAGTGTAATAGAAGAAACTAAAACTCCAAAGAAAAAAGTATATACATTATTTATGTAAAATAGAAAAATAGGTGATTAAATTGAGAATAGGTATATTTACTGATACTTATCCTCCTTTTGTTAATGGTGTATCTACAAGTGTAGCTATGTTAGAAAAAGCATTAACAAAATTAGGACATCAAGTATATATTGTTACTGTTAATACTGAAAATATGAAATATAAGTATGAAAATAATGATCATATTATTAGAATTCCAGGAGTTCCAATCGGAATATATGATTATAGATTAACAGGAGCATATCCTTTAAAGGCTGTTAAAAAAATAGCAAAATGGAATTTAGATGTTATACACTCACAAACTGAATTTGGAGTAGGAACTTTCGCAAGAATTATAGCAAAGCAATATAATATTCCACTTGTGCATACATATCATACAATGTATGAAGATTATGTACATTATATTACTAAAGGATATTTTGATGGTCCAAGTAAAAAGATAGTAGAATATTTAACTAATTTCTATTGTGATCAAACAGCTACAGAATTAATAGTTCCAACTAAAAAGACATATGATTTATTTAAAGAAAAATATCATTATACTCGTAATGTACATATTGTACCTACTGGTATAGAAGTTGAAAGATTTTATAGTGAAAACTTTAAAAAGAAAGAATTAGATGATTTAAGAAATCAAATTGGTCTTTCTAAAGATCAATTTACTATTCTTTTTGTTGGAAGATTAGCAGCAGAAAAAAGTGTTGATTTGTTAATAGAAGCACAAAGAGATTTGGCTAAAAAATATAATGCGGTGCTTATGATAGTTGGAGATGGTCCAGATATGCAAAAGTACCAAGAATTAGCTATGAAGTATAATATAGAAGATAATGTTATTTTCACCGGAAAAGTACCATGGACAGAAGTTACTAAATATTATCAGCTTGCTGATATATTTGCAACGGCTTCTCGCTCTGAAACACAAGGTTTAACAGTAATTGAAGCTATGGCTGCATCACTACCAGTAGTAGCGGTAGATGATGAAAGTTTTAGAACTGTTGTAGTTGAAGGACTTAATGGCGAACTTTTTGATACAAAAGGTGAATATAAAAAATATGTTGAATCATTTATTAATGATCCTGTTAAATTAAAAAGATTTAGTAAACAAGCTAGAATCAATGCAGATCAGTATTCTTCTAAATATTTTGCAGAAAGAGTACTTGATGTATATGAAGATGCTATTAGTAACGTATCTGGAAATGAAAAGAAAGATAAAACTATAATGAATGGTTTTAAAGAAACTGTAAAAAGAACAATAAAAGGAGTTTTTCATGGAAAAGATAATAGTCGCTAATATGAAGATGAATCTTCATTTTGATGAAGTAAATAATTACTTAAATGAATTTAAAAATTATAATACTAGTGGGTTAGTTTTCTGCCCAACTAGTATTTATTTACCATACTTTTTAAATAGTAATTATGAAGTAGGAATTCAAAATTATGCTATGTATGAAAATGGAGCATATACTGGTGAAATATCAGCTTCACAAGTTAAAAGTATGAATATAAACTACGCAATAATAGGGCATTCTGAGAGAAGAGAATATTTTGAAGAAACAGATAATATTATCAATAAGAAAATAAAATTAGGACTTGAAAATAATTTGAAAATTATTCTTTGTATAGGAGAAACATTAAACCATAAAGAAAATAATCAGACTAATGAAATATTGAAAAAACAAATTGTTGAGGGACTAAAAGATATAAAAGATATAAATAATATCATTATAGCTTATGAACCAATTTGGTCTATAGGAACTGGTTTAATACCTACTAATGATGAAATTTATGATACTACTAATTTTATAAAAGAAGAGATTAATAGACTATATAATAAAGATATAATGGTGTTATATGGTGGTAGTGTTACTGATGAAAATATTAATGTTTTAAGTGAAATAAATAATCTTTCTGGTTTTTTAGTAGGAGGAGCCTCACTAAAACCTGATAAACTTAAAAGAATCAAAGAAACTATTATTTACTAGTAGTTTCTTTTTATTGCGACAAAATTCGACAAAACTAGACAAAAAAATATCTAGATTAAACTAGAAAAATGTTTTATAATTGGAAATGTAGTATTATAGAGGGAGAACATTATGAATAAGATAAGAGCAATTTTGGTAGATGACAACATGAATTTAGTTAATATGATAAGTGAATACTTTGAAAGAAGTGAAGTTATTGAAGTTGTTGGAAAAGCTTATGATGGAGTAGAAGCAATTGATTTAATAGAAAGTAAACAAAACGAATTTGATGTACTAGTATTAGATTTAATTATGCCTAGAAAAGATGGCATGTATGTATTAAATGAAATGCGAAAGAGAAATATTTCTAAAAATACTATTGTAGCTACAAGTTATAATTCTCCGGAAGTAATAAGAGAAGTTTCTGAATTGGGAGCTAATTATTTTATTTTAAAACCATTTAATTTAAGTGATTTACAAAATAGAATGGTTGAAATATCAACTAAAAATGTTAGTGCTAAAAATATAGATCTTGGTAAAGGTAACTTACAAGTATCTATAACTAGATTATTACACCAACTTGGAATTCCATCACATATTAAAGGTTATCAATATATTAGGGAAGGAATAGGCATTGTTTATAGTAAACCAGAATTTATTGGTGGTATTACTAAAGATTTATATCCTGAACTAGCATGCAAGTATAATACTACAGTTTCAAGAGTTGAAAGAGCAATAAGACATGCTATAGAAGTTAGTTGGAATAGAGGAGATTTAAAAATTATGGAGGATATTTTCGGTCATAGTGTTGATGTTGATAAAACTAAACCAACTAATTCTGAATTTATAGTAACTATAGCAGATAAACTAAAAATAGAGTTTGATAAGATAGGTGTTAGATAATCTATCTTTTTTTTTGGTAATTTGATATAATTAAGTTGTAAGGTAGGAGTGATAATATGCATATGTGTCCTAGATGTGGGGGAACAATTAATCCCAATACTAATGTGTGTGAAAGATGTCAGAGTATTAACAATATTCCTGAAGATATTAACAATATAAATCCAGTACTTAATAATGTAGCTAATATGCAAAATAATAATGCTAATGAAATAGATCCAAGCAAAGTCACTTTAAGAGAACAAATGGCTAAAATAGATACAATGTCAGATGTTAAACCTAAAAAGAAGATGACTTTTTCTAAAGCATTAGTATTAATAATTATAGTTATAGCTATGCTATTAATGTTTTATATGGTAATTACTTCATTAGGATAGTAAGGATTGATTATTCAATCCTTTTAATTTGACTAAAAATCAACTTTGTGTTAGTATAGACGCAAAAACGGAGGGGATTATATGAAGGTTAGTTTTGAGTTAGCTTTTTTAATTGATGAAGAATTACATAAAATGGGCTATGAAAGAAATAAAAGCATATTAGATAATAGTTTTACTGTATTTTCAGATGAAGAATTAGCCATCATAGAAGAATTAACTATAACTAATGCTTATAATATTGATGATTTAATTTTATTGCCTAATTTAAAGAAATTATCTATTAAGGGTCAAGATGATTATGATAGAATTTATTATTGGGATGGATTAGATAATTCTACCTTAATTAACCATATTAAGGATTTTTCGGTTTTATCAAAATTAGAAAGTTTAGAAAGTTTAACTATTTCAAATGATGTAAATATTAAAAGCTTAGACGTAACTAATTTAGTTAATCTAAGAGAATTAAAAATTACATATAATCCTTCTTTAAAAAGAATCATTGGTCTAGAAGGATTGAAAAAATTAAAAAGTGTAAGAATATATGGTAATAGTTTAGATCAAGATTTTGATATTGATACATATATTAAAAATACTGAATATACTCTTCCTAATATATTAGATATGAAACTTTATCCTAATATAGTTAGAGATAATCCAAATAAAGCAACAGAACTTGCTACTTTATTTGATGACGGGGACACATATTTAAAATTTGCTGAAAAAAATGGTATGAAGGGTATTGAATGTAATATCATTGATTTAAAAAATTTAGAGAAAATGTATAAAGGTTTAAGAGGTTACTTTAAAAAGATAGGTTTATTTGAGAAAGATATACCTGAAGAAGAAAAAGTAATAAGAGTTTTTAATTATGTTATTAATAATGTTAAATTTGCGGAAGATGGTCTTAAAGAAAGAGCTGATATGTATCAGGGATTAATTCAGGAATATGGAGAGTTACCTGATATAAAAAGAAAAAAAATGGCATCTTTACATAGTAGTAGAAGAGCATACAATAAAAAAGAAGCTAATTGTGAAGGTGTAGTAAATTTAATGAGTTTCATGCTTGGTATTCTTGGAATTGAATGTAATACTGTTCACTGCCTAGATAGAAGAGGCGGAGTTATTGACGGTACTAATCATGCTATGATAAGAATTAAAACTGGTGGTAAATGGTATTTTTATGATCCGACAATCGAAAGAAAAAATCCATTTAAGTTTTTCATGTTAGATTTAGATGCAATTTTAGAAAGCCCATATCATATAATAAGTACATATCAAATAGAAACGGTTGGAGAAAATAAATATGAAAATGATGAACCACATATTAGAAGAAACAACTTTGTTAAACAGTTTTCTTGATGAGGATAAATTAAAAGAATATAAAGAAATTCTTTCTAATCTAAAAGTAGAAAAACTTTATCATAGTAAGATTCATGGTGAATATCATAGTGAAAAGGTAAGTTTATTTGCATTTATTCTTGCTAATGAATACAATTTAGATGAAGTAGATAAACAAATAATAATGGATGCTGCTTTATATCATGATATTGGTAGAATGAACGATTTAAATGAAAGTTTTCATGGGCTTGCATCTGCTAATAGAATTGAATATGTTGTAGAAAGCCCTATATATAAAAATGAAGACAATTTGAATTTATTAAAAGCTATTTGCGAAGCACATTCTTGTGATGATTCAAAAGATGAATCTACATTTAGTTATAACTGTGACTGGAGTAATGTTAATGATGAAAAAGTAGAAGCATTAAGAAAAAGATTTAAAATGTT
>JAFTYN010000053.1 GCA_017461465.1 Bacilli bacterium | reverse complement strand
GCTTCTTGCTCTGCTTCTTTTTTACTATGAGCAGTTCCTGTACCATATAAAATATCATCTATTTTTACATTTACTGTAAATGTTTTATTGTGAGCAGGTCCCTCCTCATTAATAACAATATATTCCAAACTTCTTTTATCAGTTTGCACCAATTCTTGTAAAATTGATTTATAATCACTAAAGAAGTCTACTTCTCTTCTTTCAATTAAAGGAATTACATGAATATAAATAAATTTCTTTACTACATCTAATCCTTGGTCTAAGAAAAGTGCTCCTATAAAAGATTCGAAGATATCAGCAACAATAGCCTTTCTATGTCTACCATCATTATCTTCTTCACCTTTTCCAAGACGTAATTCTTCATTTAAACCTAA
Source organism: Bacilli bacterium (assembly GCA_017461465.1). Taxonomy (GTDB): domain Bacteria; phylum Bacillota_I; class Bacilli_A; order RF39; family UBA660; genus RGIG4266. Next base: position 24,357 of record JAFTYN010000053.1, on the reverse strand, counting down.
TCTAATTGAATATTCATACAAAGCATTTTCACATACATAGTGAGCTCTTAATTTAGTCATTTCTCCCTCAACTTTGTCTGTATTTTTATATAAATATTCACTCATAATAAGTTCTAATACTGCATCTCCTAGATACTCTAATCGTTCATAACTATCACATTTTTCTTCATTGGCATAAGAAGTATGCGTAAAAGCTTTGCGATATAAACTTTCATTTTTAGTTTCTATTTGGAGTTTTTCTAAAATTTTCATAATATCACCAATATCATTATATCAAATTTTATTGAAGTATGATAATTTATTTTACTTTTACTTAAATTTATTGTAAAATTAATATGGTGTTAGAATGAAAAAAATCTTAATTAAAATGATAAGATTATATCAAAAAATACCTGGGGAATTTCATAATAATTGTAATTTTACTCCTACTTGTTCCAACTATGCTATTGAGGCCATTGAAAGATTTGGGAGTATTAAAGGAAGTTATTTAGCTTTTAAAAGAATATTAAGATGTAATCCCTTTGGTAAAATAGGATATGATCCAGTACCAAAAAAGAAGGAGAAATAAGTATGAAATTTAAAAAAATCATTTCATTATTTTTAATATTAGTTATGTCTATATCAATGACCGGATGTTTTAAAAGTGATACTATGGAAGATATAGATATTTACACTACTGTATACCCTATTGAATATATAGTAGATAGATTATATGGTGAATATAGTAATATATATAGCATCTATCCAGATGGAGTTATTCCAAGTGAATACGAGCTTACTAATAAACAAATAAAAGATTATAGTGAATCAGATTTATTCATATTTAATGGCCTTGATGCAGAAAAAGAGTTAGTTACTGAATTCTTTTCTAATAACAAAGACATAAAAATAATTGATTCTACTGCTAGTATGGAAGTTAACTATCGTACTGAAGAATTATGGCTTAATCCATCAAACTTACTTATGATAGCTCAAAATATCAAAAATGGTTTTGATGAATATATTACTAATCATTATTTAAAAGAAAGTATCTCTCAAAATTATGAAGCATTAAAATTAGAGCTTTCTAATTTAGATGCAAATGTTAGTCTAGTTGCTAGTAATTCTGCAAATAAAAACATTATTGTTTCTGATGATTTATTCTTATTTTTAAGTAAATATGGTTTTAATGTTATTTCACTTGATAGTGATACTGCAACAGAAAAAACGATATCTCAAGCTAAAAATTTAATTGAAAGTAAACAATCTACTACAATATTTGCACCTACTAATGAAGAACTTAATGATATAGTTGCTAGTATTGTAGAAGAAACAAAAGTTGAAATCAGTTATTTCCATACTTTATCTAATATAACTTCTCAAGAAAGAAATAATAAAAGAGATTATATTAGTATTATGAAAGAAAATATTGAAATATTAAAAGAAGAAGCATATAACTAATGCTTCTTCTTTTATTTTACTTTTCTATAAAATTCATCTGGAACTTTTATTTCAAAATCCATTTTCTTTTTATTTACTGGATTAATTAAAGTAAGTTTGTAAGCATGAAGAGCAAGTCTTTTTAAAGATTTATCAGTGCTACCATACTTTTGGTCTCCTAAAATTGGGTATCCCATCGAACTAAAAGCTACTCTTATTTGATTTTTTCTACCTGTTTGTATTTCTATATCAACTAAAGTATATTTATCATTTTCTTTAAGAACTTTATATAATGTAACAGCTTTTTTACCATTATTTTTATCAGTTACATATACTTTAAAACTATCCCTATTCTCTTTTAAATACTGAATTATCTTTCCTCTATATTTAGGCAAAATCCCATCTAAAACCGCAGTATATCCTCGATATAAAACAAGATCATCCCAGTTATTTTGATATAGTTTTTTTATTTTCTCATTTTTAGCAAAAATAACTATTCCGGAAGTTTCTTTATCAAGTCTATGTATTATAAAAACTTTATTATTTTTGTTACTCTTTTTAGTATAATCACTAACTAAATGATATAAAGTTTTTTCTTTTTCATTTTCTGTTGCTATAGTTAATAATCCAGCTGGTTTATTAACTACAATTATATCTTTATCTTCATAAAGTATTTCAACTTTAGAATCCATATTGTTAGTATTAAAGTTATTTATAATAATAGTGTCTCCTACATTTAATTGAGTATTATATTTACTATTAATTTTATTATTTACTAATATTTGTTTATTTGTAAGTAATTTTTTAGCGTCTTTATGTGATTTTTTTAATACTTTTTCTAAAAAATCAATTAAAATCATTTTTTCTTTTACTTCATATTTATTATTCATATAATCTCCTTATAGAAAAATAACTAAAAGAAAATCTTTTAGTTATCTATGATATGAATGTGATCTATCTAAATCAGGAACATTTACAATACTTGTACCAAATTTAATATTTCCATTTTCATCTATCACATCTTTATTTAAATTTAAAATTGTTTCTTCATTAGTGTTAAATTTTCTTGCTAAATCTGAAACAGTTTCACCCGCGTATGCGTAATTTACTGAGTAGTCTTCTAAATCTTCTTCTGATACTTCTTTTATAATTTTATAATCAACACCTGCTATTATATCATCAGATGTTAAATTATTATCTCTTTTAATATCTTCGATAGGTACTCCATATTGCTGTTCAAAACTCCATAATGAATCACCATATTTAGCAGTCACATATTCCATTATTTCATACGTCTTATCTTCAATAATAATAGGCTCTTCATATGTTATATTTGGAGTAGTTACAACATTTTCTATTTCTGTTGTTATAGTTGTTTCTGGAATTATTGGTTCTTCCATATCTTTTTTATTATCATTAACTGTAAAAACATTAAATAAAATAGTAGCGATTAAAATACCATTGATTGTACCTAACATAATACCACGAGTTTCTTTTTGGTAAATTCTTTTAATTCTTTTTGCTATATTTCTAGCAATTAACTTACAATCATTAATATTTTCTTCACTAAAAATATCAGCTAATTTACTCTTAAACTTTGTAAATGTTGCTTTAACATAAGGATTTTTCTTAGCTCTTTTATATTTTCTTGAAGCACCATAAGCTGCTTTTTGTCTAGTACCTTGGCTAGTTTGTCTATGAGAGTTAGCATTTGCTCTTTGATTAGCATCTCCAGTATAAGAATTTCTTGTATAATTTGTTTCATAACCATATGTACCTTGCCAAGCGTTTTGAGCACGGTTATATGTATTTTCTCTTTCTTGTTCTTGTTGTCTTGCCCTAGCTTCTTCTCTTTGTCTTCTATATTCTTCTGCTGCTCTTGCTTGCTCTTTTTGTCTTCTTAATGCAGCTAATTCTTCATCAAATTCTTTTCTTTTATCAGGATTTTTTAATACTTCATATGCACTATTAATTATTTGAGATATTCTATTAGCAGTCTCTACATCAATTTCAGGATGAGTTTGTTTAATTTTATCTGGATGATATTCATATATTAATCCTCTATATGCTAATTTTATTTCACCATCAGTTGCATTTTCTGCAACATTTAGTATTTTATAGTAGTTTTTCTCTTTTAGTAATTCATTAATACTTTTCATAATCTTACTCCTTACTTTTACCATCATAATTATAGCATAATTGTAGGTATTTGCAAAGCAAAATAAAAAGATTCTAGTATCTAGAATCTTTATATTTATAGTGGCGGAGCAGGAGGGATTTGAACCCTCGCACCAGTTACCCGGTCTACACCCTTAGCAGGGGCGCCTCTTCAGCCTCTTGAGTACTACTCCAAACGCTACAAGTTAATTTTACATTAATATTACTTGTATGTCAATAATAATTTATAGAAAAGTAAAGAAAAGACTTCATTAAGAAGCCTTTGGTAAATTCCTTTTTTGTATTAAAGTCTTTACCTTTTCTTTTTCTAAAGATACTTTATTTTCTTTATCTTTTGATTCTACTACAGTAAATTTTATTATTTCTGCTTTTAATCCTTTTAATCTTTCTATATTAGTTTGTAGGTCCTCTAAAGTTTTATTCATATTTCCTCCTAATCTAGAAGTTATATTATAAGTAGAGGCTAGCTTCCTAAAACTACTAGGATTTATACCTACTATTTTAGTAAATTCTTCTGAATAATATTCAAGTGAATTAAATCCTGAAGTTAAAGCAATTTTAAGTATTTTTTCATCTGTATTAACTAAAGGTGGTAAACTATTTTGAATCCTTCTACTATTTATATATTCAATAATAGTTATTCCCATTTCTTTTTTAAATATTTTCATAAGATAATATCTATCAAAATGAAAGTGATTTGCTATATCATCAATTTTAATACTCTTTGTAATATTACTATCTATATAATTACAAATACTTAAGACTATACTTTCCCTACTCATAAAATCTCCCCCTTAAAAAGAATTATAACAAATAAGAAATAATATAATTTAAACAATTATGTCATATTATAGCATTTTAAGCCATTTTAAGCAAATAAAAGGAAGAAACTAACTTTCTCCCTCTTGCTTTTTAAAAACCTTACCAGGCTCATCTTTATTATATTCTTCACTATCTACAAGTATCTTACAATAATTATAATATGTTTGATATATTTCTTCTGGAAATCTAAATCTTTCTTTTTGTCTAATATCAATAAACTCTAAAAGATCAGTACCAAATTCCATACTTCTAGCATTACAATCACAAGCCATCTCTAATAAATCCATATCACTCATTAAACTAGGATCATTATAATATTCAGGATGATGAGAATTTTTAGTCCAATGAATCTTAAGAGCATTCTTTTTAGCATCATCAAGTTGCACTTTAGCATCTTTTAAACTTTCTTTGTCACTTATTTGAATTAATGCAAATATTTCATCTGGTTCAAATTTCGAGTTATCATGATTAGAACATCTCTTAACAAGTTCTATAGCATCATCTATTCTTCCTACCTCAATTAAATATTTACATAATTTTTTAGCACTTTCTAAAACATATTGTTTATGAAGAAGAGTATCCTCTAAATGTTTAATAATCTTATTGATCATACACTACCTCCACATGTGTTTAATACAATTAAACACATAATGTAAGTATATACATAAATTGTTTTCAAGTCAAATTAAGCATAAAAAAACTACTCAATCGAGTAGTTAATTTTCATATGGTGACCGGTACGGGATTCGGACCCGTGAATGCATGCGTGAAAGGCATGTGTGTTAAGCCGCTTCACCAACCGGCCATATAATAATTAAATGGTGGGCCTGAATGGACTTGAACCATCGACCTCACGCTTATCAGGCGTGCGCTCTAACCAGCTGAGCTACAAGCCCATTTAATCAAAGGACTATTTCATTATATATTATTTTATATACTTTGACAAGTATTTTTTCAATTTTTTTTAATTTTCTAAATAACTATAATCTATAATAACTCATCGCCTTACATATTATACTAAAACAATTAATTTTTAGCAATACTTTTATAAAAAAAAATTTATGGTGTCCCGCCAGGGACTCGAACCCTGGACCCACTGATTAAGAGTCAGTTGCTCTACCAACTGAGCTAGCAAGACACATCCCTTGGACAGGTACATGCCCATTATAACATAAACAAACTAAAGAGAACAAGCATTTTTTTACAAAAAATAAAAAAAAGGACAATTACTGCCCTTTTTCAGTTTTACAAATTTTACTTTCTTCTATTAAATCATAATTATTTGGAACAATTTTACTATTTTCCCCTAAATCGAATCTAACACCAATACAATTTCCTTCGGTAAATACATAAGATAACATATTATCATTTATAGGATCTTCAATAGCTTTAATTGCACGAGCTGTTCTTTCTTCCACTTTATCATCAACTAAACCTACAAGTGAATTATGAACTAATTTTCTTTTATCAGCATTAAATTTATCTAAAATAAAATCTTCTTTCATTAATTCACCAGTTTCTTTAGCAATAATATAGTTAGTGATAGTAGTTTTATTATTATCATCACATAAAACAATATTATTATCGATAACCATAATTGTTATAAAATCTTCTGATTCATAAATTTCATATTCACGATATGTAAATGATTTTAAATTTTCAGTATCTGTATTATATGTCGAAAAATTTTGATAACAATTTTGAACATTCATTACTTCAGAATCAACATATTCATAGTTTAATTCAAATTCTTTTCGCTGATCATTTAATTTTTTTTCTAAATTTTGCATATCATCAGTTTTAATATTAATAACTATATCTTTTGTTACATATTTCTTTTTATCAACTAATCCTCTCATTATTTCGGTTTCATTTGTAAAATATATAAACTTTTTTGATTCGTCTTCCTTCATTTCAAAATGACTAGTATAAACATCTTCGCTATATTTTTTTTCTTTTATAAATTGATCATATATAACATAAGTACCTAATAATAATACAAGTATAGCAAATATAGTAGCAGGAACTTTGGACTTTCCATCATCGTATATTTTTATTTTCTTTACCTCTCCTGCCCTAGTTACATCCAATACTGGCTTTATATCTTTTTTAGCATTAATTTTATTTAATATTCTTCTACCTTTTAATTTCTTCATAAATATTACCTCTTAACTTGCCATACATTAAATACATCACAGTTGCTACTATATGGTTCTGGATTTGGCATTTCCATTTTAACAATCATTGGTATTTTAAATGCTTTACCAAAGGCTACACAAGTACCTGGTTGTAAAGATTTTTGTTTTTCAACTACTTCTTTACTAATATTTGGAAGCATTTTTTCAATATATTCTAAGTCTCTTGGGTGATTCATCTTGAATATTAAGAAATTTGAAACCTGCGATATAACAGTGTCAGATATTTCAACTGGTCTTTGTGAAATTAAATTAAATATAAGTCCATATTTACGTCCTTCTTTAGCTACACGTTCAAATATATTATAACCAAGTAAGAATTTATCATTATCATTTTGTACATAACGATGTGATTCTTCTAAGAAGATATGAAATGGAATTGATGCTCTTACACTTAATTTTTTAGTAAAATCAAATAACATTTTTGTATATATTTTAGTAACTGTTTTAGCAAAAGTATCATCTACTTCTTCTAAGTTAAAGTTAATTATTTGAGCTTTATGACCATTTATAGATATTAATTTTGCTACATAGTTTTCAAGTGTAACAAATTCTGGATATCTTAAGAAAACTGAATTTTCTCCTATTGTTAAATCATGTAATCTTACTTTCAATGTTACAGCTTCATTATACATTTTTTCGTTCTTTAATAAGCCTTCACTAATTAAAGTAAATGCTAAAGCTTTCTCTAAATCCTCTAAAGTAAAATATTTAACTGTTTTTGGTTCATATGTGTCTAATTTTTCATCTATAAATGAAGATATATATTCAACCATTAAGTTACTTTCAGGAAATTGTCCTGCTGTATCTATAATGAATAAGTCTCTAAATTTACGAGTATATCCTACACCTTGAACAGTAGTTTCTAAGTTAAATTCTGGTGTTGTACAAGTTGCAAGAACTGCAAATACGTCATTTTTCTTACTTGCTGATGTTTGGTTTGTAAATAAAATAGCCATCATTGCTTTAGCAATAATATGATTACAATATCTTCTTGATACATCATCATCACTCATAAAAATATTAACATATTTAAGCATACTTTCAATAATAGACACCTGAGAGTGTGTTTCTGCTTGAAGTAATAGAGCATAATCATCTACGCTAAGAAGCCAAAGTGGAATACTAAGTATATTTTCTTTTGGTGCTGTTTTATTAGTTGTGTAATATTTAAAGTTATAATTAGGATTTATTTTATTAATATCTTTAAAGGCATTATGATATTCACCATAAGCATCAAATATTAAGAAGTTTGACTTAAATGGCACAAAATTAGGATCATAAAATACATTTTGAAGTAATCTTGCTACACCACAAGATTTACCACTACCTGTATTACCAAATACAGCAAAGTGATTACTAAATAAGTCATTGATATTAATTCTTATTGGATAATCATTATATAAAGGAGATACACCAAGTTGCATTGTACCTGCTCCTTCTGTTCCAATTAAAATACCTAATTCTTCTTGTGTTATTACTCTAAGTTTAGCTTGTAAAGTAGGCTTTCTAATAACACCACCTATAAATTTTCCATTAACAACTTCACCTAAAAATCTAACTTTAACAACTTTAGAATCTATATCAGCAACTTCTCCTACTATTTTCTTATTATCATCTTCGAAAATAACATGCATATTCATTAAATTTTCTGCAACTGGAGTACCTTCTGGTATTTCAATATGTGCTAAATTATCAGTTAAATATATAATCTTTCCAAACATTTATTTCACCCCTTAAATTAATTCTTCTATTTGTTCTTTTATATCTTCATCTAAATCTTTTATTATTTCTTTTAATTCTTGATACTTTTCACATAATCTAAGTTTATCTTCATAAGCAAGTAATTTATTTTCTGTATCTTTTATTTGTTTATGAATAGCGTTTCTACTAGTATCATTATTTTCTGCTATTTCTGCTAAACTTAAATTATTAAAATAATAATCTTCAAAATAATCTTTTTGTTTATCTGTTAGTAATGGACTATAGTAGTCATACAAACTTGATAAATAAATCTCTTTATCCATTTCCATTATATAATCACTCCTATAATAAGTATTACACCTAATATTAATAATAGTGGTGTAACTAACTTCTTTTTAAAATATTTATAATTATTATATGCTAGTAAGAATATTAGCAAAGTTAAAATACATTCTAAAAATAATAAATAACTTTTTTCAAAAATGTAACCTATACTTACTGCAAATACAATAGTTGCAAGTGCTGTTTGCATAATAAGTAATACATTTTTTATATCTAATTCTTTCTTACTCATATTTACTCTCCTAAATCTTTAAATAATCCATAGATATATTTTTCAATATCAAATACCCTTAGATCATCAAGTTTTTCACCCATACCAACAAATTTAACAGGTAAATTAACACTTTCTTTAATAGCTAAAACTATACCACCTTTTGCAGTACCATCTAATTTAGAAAGTACTATACCAGTAATATTAGTTATTTCCTTAAAGTTCTTAGCTTGGCTTATTCCATTTTGACCAGTTGTTGCATCTATAACTAAAAGCGTTTCATGTGGTGCTTTTGGAATAATCTTTCCAATAACTTTATTAATTTTTTCTAATTCTCTCATTAAATTATCTTTATTTTGAAGTCTACCAGCTGTATCTACTAAGACAACATCATAATTTTCTTCTTTAGCTTTTGATAACCCATCAAATATAACACTAGCAGCATCAGTAGTATCTTTTGAAATAACAGTACAATCTACTCTTTTTCCCCATTCTTCTATTTGCTCTACTGCTCCTGCTCTAAAAGTATCTCCGGCAATCATCATAACTTTTTTGCCTTCTTTTTTTAACTTGTGAGCAAGTTTACCAATCGTAGTAGTTTTACCTGCACCATTAACACCTACAAAAAGTATAACGGTTGGTCCTTCACTTACATAATTAATTTTACTTGTTAAAATATCATTACCTACATAGATAATAAACATTTCATCTACTATAATTTCTAGTAAATCTTTAGAATCCACTATATTTTCATGTTTAACTCTTGACTTTAATTTATCTATAAAAGTCATTACAGTATTAACACCAATATCAGCCATAATAAGTATTTCTTCTAATTCTTCAAAATACTCTTCACTGACTTTTTTATGTTTACTATTTAGTAAATTAAGTTTATTTACAAAAACATTTCTAGTTTTTTCTAATCCTTCTTCATAACTTACTAAATCTTCCTTTTCTTCTTTTATTTCTTTTGTTTCATCTTTCGATTTTGTATTAAATAGATTTTTAAATTTGTCAAATAATCCCATCTGTCTCACCTTCTCTATCTATAAACATTTTACACTATAACAGGCTAAAATGCTAGACAAAAAGAGAAAAAAAAGATATAATTAGATAGTTAATTTGAGGTCAAAAAAAGAAAGGAGAATTTATGAAATTTTTTGATGGTGCTGATACAAAAATTTTTGCACTTGGTGGTTTAGGTGAAGTCGGCAAAAATATGTATTGTATTATGCATGGTAATGAAATCATAATTACGGATGCAGGTGTTATATTTCCTGCTGGTGAATTAATGGGTATTGACTATGTAATACCAGATTTTACTTTTTTAAAGAAAAATGAAAATAAAATAAAAGGTTTATTTATTACACACGGACATGAAGACCATATTGGAGGCATTCCTTTTTTACTAACACAAGTAAAAGTGCCTGTTATTTATGCTCCAAATCAAGCAGTCGGATTAATTAGAAAAAAACTAGATGAAAGAAATATACAATTTAAAAATTTATTTGTATATACTGAAGAAACTGTTGTTAAATTTAAAAATATGAGTGTTGAATTTTTTAGAACAACTCACTCTATTCCGGATTCACATGGTATATGTATCCATACACCTAATGGAAATATTGTTAATACTGGAGACTTTAAATTTGACTTAACTCCTATCGGTCCAATGGCTAATTTATATAAAATGTCTAAGATTGGTAAAGAAGGAGTTAGTCTATTACTTGCTGATTCTACTAATGCATTAAATGAAGGATTCTCTACTAGTGAATCAAAAGTCGATGAAGCTCTTCAAGATATATTTATAAAGCATCAAAATAGTAGAATTATTATTGCTACATTTGCTTCTAACATATATCGTTTAAAACATATAGTAGATACATGTAAGAAAAATAATCGTAAAATTGCTGTATTTGGTAGAAGCATGGATAATAACTTAGAAATATCTATTCAAGGTGGATATATAAAAAATAAAGATGTATTTGTTACACCTGAAGAAGCTAATAATTTACCACCTAATAAAGTTTGTTTATTATGTACAGGTTCTCAAGGTGAACCACTTGCTGCCTTATCTAGAATTGCTAATGGTAGTCATAGACAAATCAAACTTCAAGGTGATGATATAGTTATCTTCTCATCTAGTGCTATTCCAGGAAATGCAGTAAGTATTTCAAGAACAATAAATAAATTATATTTAAGAGGAGTTAAGGTTTATACTAATACTTCACTTTCTGATATTCATACATCAGGACACGCTAGTGAAGAAGAATTAAAATTAATGATTAGATTAATGAATCCAAAATACTTTATGCCTGCTCATGGTGAATATAGAATGCTTAAAGCTCATGCTGATATTGCCGTTGATTGTGGTATTCCTCGTGAAAATACTTTTGTACTAGGTAATGGTGATGTTTTATCTTTATATAAAGGTAAAATTACAAGAGCCGGTTTTATTCAAGCTGGAGATACATATGTAGATGGTAACCGTATTGGTGATGTTTCTAATGCTGTTATGAAAGATAGAAAAATCATGGCTAATGATGGTATTGTTGTAGTTATTGCAAATATTGATACTACTAATAATAAGTTATTAACTAATCCTAACATTACAACAAGAGGATTTATTCAAGTTAATGAAAATTTAGCAATGCTAAAAAAACTTGAAGATATTGCTAAACACGCTATTAATTTAAAACTTACAAACAATATTAATTATACAGATATAAAAAATCAAATAATTCAAGAATTAGCTGAATATATATATGATTCTACTGGTAGAAAACCTATTATTTTACCTGTAATTATGAATATAAAAAGAGAAACTAAAGTTACAAATTAGTTTCTCTTTTTTTATTAATTTAATGATATGTTCAATTTTACTTCAAAATCTCTATTCCATGGACTTGAAGCACTTACACTTATACTTGAATAATTATATTTATATCTTCCTATTTTGAAATTAGTACTTTCAAATTCTTCTATTGTCTTTTTATAATTAGCACTATTTTGGAACGAAGACATATTAGTAGTTTTATCTCTATTAAATACTATATCTTCAAGTGTAGTTGCAAGTCTTACAGAATCATAAGCTTTTAATCTTGATTCTAACTCACTAGTAAGTTTTGTTGTTGTACATTTACCTACATCAATACATTTATCTATATCACGCTTTAAAGTATCATATACAACATTTTTAGCTAACTGTATACCTATAGCATTACCATTAGTATTCCATCCACCATAACTAGCAATATTAAACATGCTTCCTTTTTCTAAAATATTATTAAATAATTTCATAGCATTTTCTTTATCTATTTTAGTAGTAGAATAATGGTTTAAACTAACAAGCATAACATTGTCGCCTTTATTTACTGCACTATAAATATTATTAACATATGAATCCATAGTAGAATTATCTGCATAAAGATATGCTTTAATATTAATTGGAATACCATTATTTTTAGTTTCCTCATTTATAAATTTAATAAAATTACTTATAATTTCAGTATTTGAGTTTCTACTATAGCTACCTACAAAACTAGAAACATTACTTGGACTATAATTTGGTGAAACTTTTACTCTTGAACCTCTTGTTTTACTAATTTCTCTTGCAAGAATAATATGGTTTACTTCATCAACTGCATATGTATTAATTATTTTATTTTTTAATTCTGCATATACATCTTTATATACATTATAACCACCACAATATTTAGTAGCAAAGCCATTTTCAAAAGGAATCCAGTTGTTAACTGCATCTTTAGATAGTTCTTCTATAGCATCAGGAAGTTCATAGTCATCTACTCCTAATGTTAATACAACATTATTATAATCATCTAATAATTTTTCTAAATTCGATTTATATTTAGTACCTGTTAAAATATTTTTTGTTTCTCTAAACATATTTATATATAAATCACAATTAGTTTTATTCGCTCTATAAAAATCATCTTTATAATCTTTGTACTTACTTGGAACCTTTATATAAGCAGCATTATTATCTTGTTCTAAATAATATAAGTAAGCCCATTCTGAAAATGCTTGAGTATAGCTTGTTGTTTTACCAAGAATATTTTTATATGTACCATTTCCCCAGTTGTATGCTCTTACATCTGGAAGTGTTCTTGGAATTACTGCATTTATATAAAATGTAGTATTAGGATTGTTTTGAATTAAATTTTCCAATTTAGTTAAACTATTATTAATATTATTTTCAGTATACATAAGTGGATTTCTAGTTCCTATCAATCCTCCAAACATATAACTACTTAAGTTTAATATAACTGATTTGTTATCTGTTTTTGTATTAGCAATTTTAACCGCTAAATCATTTTGAACAGTATTAATATTACCAGCATACCAAGTTGAACCATCATAACTATCTAACCCCGAATTTACTTCTATATAATTGAATCCAGAAGCTTTTACAAGAGTTTCAAAATTAGATCTAGTTACTGGTCTTGAATCATTTGGAACATTTATAATTGTTCTAGTTTCACTTGTTTCTTCATCTTCTTCGCCACCTACTGTTGTTACAACATATTTAGATATTGAAGGAAAATAATTTTTAATTGAGAAAACTAGTACTTCATCATTATCACCAGCATTACCAATTGCACATATAGAATCACGAGTTCCTATATAATAATCACTTGACTCTAAAAATTTTTTAGTTTCAAATTGATATTTACTATTAGCTCTATTAGCTGTATTTTCATTATAAAATGAAAATGCTGTTGTATAATTCAATACTTTATTGTCACTATCAACTGCTACCGCTGAATAGCATCTACCTTTATTAATTTTAATTTTTTCTCCTGTTACAGCAGTTGATTCTGGTAGTTCTCTTCCTACTTCAAAATCTTCAAAATCTGTAAGTACATGTGTATATTCTACATCAGGTTTTTCAATATATATAACATTGTTATCTCCATCCCAGGTTACATCTTTACCTAGTCCATTAGATACTACCCTAATTGGAACATATAAATCTGCAAGTGATTCATTAGATGTACCATAATCTGGAAGTTTAGTATAATCCCCTTTTAGTATAGCAGCAGTTTCATTTAAATCTTTCATTTTAAATCTATTACTATTATTTTGATTATTTCCTAGATTAACATATGAAGAATATTTTTTATCTTTCAAATTATATTCAAGTTCAAAAAATGAATTACCAAATTCTGAAGAAACATCAGTAAGTGGCGTTGTTATAGTAAGAATATAATTTTGTTTATATGTTTTACCGTTTGATTTTTTTGCTTTCTTGTATCCATATCTACAATCTAAAATATTACATAATTGATCTAAACTAACATAAGTTCTAGAGTCAATAAGCTTACCAGATATATTAGTTTTTTGACCTTCTACATAAACGGAAACTGTCTTTCCATTTTCTATTTTGGAAGTTTCATCCGCAATTATAATTTCTTCATTTTCTTTTTTAGGGTTCTCTTCGGTTTTATTGTTTTTTTCTGATTCATACAAAATACCTGTTGAAAGAGAATTATTACATATAGCTTCTTTTTTATTTAAATCTTTAACTTTATAACCTGGAGCACATATAATTCCATTACTTAATTTAATAACAGAAGTAGGACATACACCATTTTTTAAGTTTGTCTTAGTTGAAAAACCATAAGTGGTATCTTTAAAATAGTAATTACCCTTACTACCTCCTACTTCTAAAACTAATTCATTATTATCTTTATCGTAATATTTACATTCTTCTAATGCTAGAGCTGTAATATTACTAAATAAAAATATAAAGAGAGTGAAACTTAAAAAATTAATTACCTTTTTCATTATTTCACCTCTATATCTATAACATTTGATTTAGTCTTATTTAAGAAGCCTGCAACACAATAAAATTCTGTTGTTCCTCCTCTTTTTGGAGTAATAATATTATTATTGAAAGATATTATGTTTTTATCATAATAACATTTAGTGGCTACTTTCTTATTTGATGGATTAGTTGTAAATTTAACTTCTATTTTGGCATTTTTAGACATTACTGCATTATCATTAAAAAATGGACTATAATGCATTTCCAAATTATCTGAATTACTAAATTCTATAACTAATGATTTAACGCTATTAGCACTATTTAATATAGCAAGTATTATTGTTAAAAATAATAAGCACACTATTACTATACTAATTACTTTATGTTCTAATATTGTCTTTTTTACTTTTTTAAATAATTCTTTAAAATTAATCTCTCTTAATTTTTCCATCTTATTCATCCACCTTTATATATGCTGAAAAGTTAATATAGCCATCTAATATTTCATAATCTCCATAGCTTTCTCCTTCAGCACTTGTTATCTCTTCTCCATCTACTGCTGATGAATAATCAATTGTTTCTTCAGTACTCACAATATTAACACCAAAATTTACAAACGATGGTAATAGTAAAAATAAAGCTAAAGTTATAAGTCTTTTTTTAGCAATATTAAGAGCTTTTTTAGTTGCATCATGATCCCCTGAAATAACTGCCTTAAACATATCTAACATAAGCACAATTATTGCAATTACTATTACAACTACTACCATTAAAGTTATTATAGTGCTTACTTTACTTAATATATATCTAAATTCGTCAAAACCTAAAAGAAAATCCATAAATAAGCCACTCCTATTCTAATATAATTATATAAATTTTAGTATAATAAGTCAATAAAAAGCAAAGTGTTTAATTATCACTTTGCTCTTGTTTTATATAATTATATACTTCATCAATTGTGTTGTTAAAATTATCAAAATCTACATTAAACCAGTTTACATTCATTTGATTATTAAACCAAGTATATTGCCTTTTAGCATAACGTCTACTATTTTTCTTAATTAATTCAATAGCTTCATCTTTAGTTATATTTCCTTCAAAATATTCAAATAATTCTTTGTAACCAATTGGAGTCATTACTGCTTTTGTTCTAACGTTGGTGTCATATAACCACTTAGCTTCTTCTAATAAGCCTGCATCTAACATCTTATCAACTCTAAGATTTATTCTATCATAGAGTAATTCTCTAGAAGTAGTAAGACCGATAAAAACGGAATCGTATAGCAAAATATCTTTATTAGTTTTTTTATCTAATTTACCTTTTGAATTATACACATCTAAAGTTCTTTCTATTCTTTTACGATTATTTTTATGTATCTTCGTCTCACTATCTATTTTTAGAAGTATGCTATATAATTCATCAGTTGAATATTTACTATAATCACTAACTATTAGTTCTTCTTCATCAAATTCATAATCATATAAGGCTGCTTTGATATATAGTCCTGTACCTCCTACTAATATAGGAGTTTTTCCTCTAGATTTTATATCATCAATTAATTTTCTTACATCTTTTTGATAATCATATACTGTGTAGTCATCATTTATTTCTTTTACATCAAATAGATGATGAACGATATTTTCTTTTTCTTCTTCAGTAATTTTTGCTGTTGCTATATTTAAATTTTTATAAACTTGTGTGCTATCAGCATTAATAATTTCTCCGTTTATTTTTTTTGCTAATTCTACACTTAATTTAGTTTTACCCACTGCAGTAGGTCCTAAAATAACAATCACTTTATTCATTTTACACCAGCCCTTTTTAATTCATTTACATAAGATTTTTCTAATATTTTTATTGTTTCTTCTGGAATAACAAAATGTTTTTCTTCTACCTCTAAAGGCAAGTTAAATCTTGCAAATATTTCTTCGATACTTGTATCATTCAAAGATTCATTTAATTCTATAGCTTCTTTTATTTTTGTAGGATCTTCTATTATTCTATCATGAATATATGTAGCTAATAAAATACCATATATATATCTTTGCTGCATATCTATATCAAGAATTCCTTTTTCAAATAAACTAGTAAAGATATCATCACCTATTTTGGCTTCTTTTTTAGTTCTTGTTTTCATGATGTCTTTAAATATTTCTTCTGTTATAATTCCATTTTCTAAATATTTTTCTATTAAATCTAATTGGTACTCAATTCCAACTGCTTTATACAAAATTGCATTAAGATCATTTATTTTATTTTTTCTATAATCTAAAGGTCTTTTTGATAAAGATGCAAAATAATCTTCTTGTAAAAATTCAAATAGTAATGATATAGCTTCTGTGAATAAATCTCTTTCTTGTGTTAATGATTCTGGATTCATATTGGAATCATGCATTATTTCATGTGTCATAGCATAACTATCTTCTAAATTATTAAATCTTGGTACTACCATTTTACTTCTTCCTGTTTCATAATCATAATCTGATGTTGCTACAGGATATTTCATTTTTCTAGCTTTTGGAAATGTTATAGTTCCTTCTACTCTAGATTTTTCTAAATGACTAGCATATTCTGGTTTAATTGTGCTTAAAAAGTCATAAGCATATGTATAATTTTCTTCAAGCCCCCTGTGAATTACATACCTTCTATCTCTTATTTCAAATTTATTTCTTAATATTATGTGATTTAAACTACGAATTAGTTTTAAGTCTTCTAATGAAAGTTCATCTACTTCATTAATAAATCTTGCTACTAATCCTGTAATTATTTGAAATGTGCAATCCACTATTTAATAAACATGCAATCCCCAAAGGAAAAGAAACGATATTTTTCATCCACTGCTACTTTATATGCATTTAAAATATTTTCTTTACCAGCTAGTGCACTTACTAGCATTACTAATGTTGACTTAGGCAAATGGAAGTTTGTTATTAATGCATCTATTGCTTTAAACTCATAACCAGGATATATAAAAATATCTGTCCAACCAGAACACTCTTTAAACTCTCCGTATAAATTCATTATTGTTTCTAAAGTACGTGTAGAAGTTGTTCCTACACTTATTATTCTATTATTATTCTTTTTTGCTTCATTTAAAACATTAGCTGTTTCTTCAGACATGACATAGAATTCTGAATGCATTTTATGTTCTTTTACATTTTCTACACTTACAGGTCTAAAAGTTCCTAATCCAACATGAAGAGTAACATATTCTATCTTGATATTTTTTTCTTTTATTTTATCTAATAATTCTAATGTAAAATGTAACCCTGCTGTTGGCGCTGCTGCACTACCGATATTTTTAGCATAAACTGTTTGATATCTATCTTTTTGTTTAAGTTTTTCATGAATATAAGGTGGAAGTGGCATTTCTCCTAGTTCATCTAATATTTCATAAAAAATACCTTCATAGATAAACTTAAATTTTCTTATTCCTTCTTCTCCTATTCCTACACATTCTGCTTTTAATTTACCATTACCAAAATCAACAATGGTACCTATCTTAATTCTTTTAGCAGGTTTAGATAAACATTCCCAAACATTTTCATTTTCTTCTTTTAACATTAATATTTCAATAACCGCATTTGTTTCTTCTTTAACTCCTAATAATCTAGCAGGAATTACTTTAGTATCATTAAGTACTAAAACATCTCCTTCCTCTAGATAATCTAATACATCATTAAAATGTTTATGTTCTATTTCGCCATTTTCTTTATTAAGAACTAACATTTTAGATGAATCTCTTTTTTGAAGAGGAGTCTGTGCGATAAGTTCTTCAGGTAAGTAATAATCAAAATCATCTGTTCTCATAAATTCACCTCTAACGTTCTATATTATATCATATAAAAAACAACAATCAAGAGATTGTTATTTTTGTTTTGTTTCTTCTTTAATTTGATAGTTATTTGCAATTGTAACGCAATCACCAATAGCTTTTTTATATACCTCGTCAGGCATATCATAATAAACAACTTCTTCACAATATTCTACCATATCATGAAGCATATCTATACGTTCATTTGTATCATTTGATTTATTGATGACGACTTCAAGAAGTTTTTCATTTGCTAAAACTGCTCCATATTCTTCATAACATTCAAGTGGTAATCCCACTAAAGCAGTACTTAACAAATAGCATTTATCATTACTCAAAAATTCTATATGAGTTGGAAATTTACTTACTATTCCAGCAAATGTTAAAATAGCATCTAATTTACTTCCTCTGCTAAGTTCCATTCCATCTATAAAGATAGACATTTCAGTAAATTTTCTAAGTAATTTTTCATCTCTACCAGCTAATTCAGGAACTAAAGCTAGTTTATCCATACTTAAATAAAATTCATGATTGATTTGGTCTGTTTTATCTTCTAAAACTCCATCTTCATATTTTTCTTCAATTTTTCTTAAATCATCTTTTCTTTGATTTTTTAACTCTTCATAAAGTACTTCTGCAAAATCATGTTTTTCATCAACTAAATCAAATAATCTTTCCATAAACCCTCCTAAAACATAGACTCTTGTCTACTAATCTTTAAATGTCTGTATGCTTTTTCTGTAACCATTCTACCTCTATTAGTTCTTTTTAAGAAACCATTTTGTAGTAAATATGGTTCATAAACATCTTCTATAGTTGTTTGTTCTTCACCAATAGAAGATGCTAGAGCTTCGATTCCAACTGGACCACCATTAAATTTTTCAATAATTGCTTTTAATAAATTGTAGTCAGTTTCGTCTAATCCTAAGGCATCCACTTTAAGCTTATCTAGCGATACCTCGGCTATTTCGACATCTATTATACCATTTCCTTTTACTAATGCATAGTCCCTAACTCGTTTAAATAATCGGTTAGCAATTCTTGGTGTTCCTCTACTACGTTTAGCAAGCGTAACAGCAGCCTCTTCTTCGATTGGACAATCTAAAACTCTTCCTGTTCTTTTAACTATATCAGTTAATTCTTCTGTTGTATAATAATTAAGTTTTGAAATTATTCCAAACCTATCTCTAAGAGGTCCTGTTAAATCTCCTGCTCTAGTAGTAGCACCTACTAAAGTAAATGGTGGTAAATCAATTCTTATACTTCTACTTGAAGATTCAGTACCGATTACAATATCTAAAGTAAAATCTTCCATTGCAGAATATAAAATTTCTTCTATAAATCGAGGGATACGATGAATTTCATCTATAAATAGAACATCACCGGGTTCTAATGTAGATAGAATTGCAGCTAAATCACCACTTTTTTCTATTGCAGGTCCACTAGTAGTTTTAATATTACTACCTAGTTCGTTTGCAATAATGTAAGCTAATGTTGTTTTTCCTAATCCTGGTGGACCATAAAGAAGTACATGATCTAAAGGTTCGGAGCGCATTTTTGCTGCTTTAATAAATATTTCTAAATTTTCTTTAACCTCACCTTGACCTATATATTCATTAAGGTATTCAGGTCTTATACTACTATCTGTAATATCATCAGATGTAAGATTTTCTGTTACAACCCTATCTTTCATTTTTTCACCTCTAATCTATTTTAGTAATAATCTAAGTGCTTCTTTTATTTGTTCTTCTATTGTCTTACTTCTATCTATATGAGGTAAGACTTTTTTTATGTCAGGCATTTTATAGCCTAAGCCTTTTAATACCTCTACAAGTTCATCCATTGTTGAAACAAGTTCACTTGTATTAATATTAGCTGCTAGTTTTCCTTTTAAATCTAAAATAATTTGTCTAGCAACTTTATCTCCAATCTTTGGAAATTTCTTTAAATATAAAATATTTTCTCTTTCAATAGCATCGATGATTCCTTCAGCACTTCCAGTAGCTAACATTGGAAGAGCCATCTTACAGCCTAATCCTTTTACACTTATAAGTTTTAAAAATAGTTGTTTGTCTTCTATTGTTTTAAAGCCATATAGGCTAAGTTCATCTTCTTTTACTAATTGATAAGTATAGACTTTATATTCTTCATTTAAATTAAATTGATAAGGATTAGCAGTATATATTAAATATCCTATTCCGTTTACATCTAATGTTATGTAATTGCTCTCTATTTCAGTAACGATTCCTTTTAAATATGAATACATACTATTTTTTCCTAAAGAATGTTCTTATTATATAACATTCAAATATTATAAACGCAATTACATATAACCAAACAAGTATTGTATATAATAGTCCACTTGAATAGTTTCCTAAAATAGCTGGAATATTAGCTGGAATATACT
Organism: Bacilli bacterium; assembly: GCA_017461465.1. Lineage (GTDB taxonomy): Bacteria > Bacillota_I > Bacilli_A > RF39 > UBA660 > RGIG4266. The sequence continues at coordinate 3,476 of JAFTYN010000053.1, read as the reverse complement.
TATTTAATATGGCATATATATCTCCTGAAGTTAACTCTATTTTTATGAACGTTACAATTCTTAAAAAGATATCTGTTATAGCTATAAAATATATAAAGCTACTAAATCTTTTAAAGAAAAATATAACTAATCCTAATAATACTAATAAAATTATTAAATCCATATGTCACCTTCTTATTTATATTCTATATTAACTATTAATTCTGAAGTTTGATTAGCTATTGCAGAACTATAAGAAGATAAATCCAGTTTAACTATTTTAATTTTTTCTTCTAATGAAGTTATAACTAATTCAATATTTTTACCATCTAATGAACCACCAGTTATAGCATAAGGACTACCTGGAAAAGAAGTAAAGAATTCTTCTAAACTAATTAAATAGCTAACTTCTTTTTCTCCTGTTTTGTATGTTTTAGTATATAGTTCATTACCTTGATTAATTAATGAATTTATATAATATGGTGTTAAATGCCAAAATTCAAAATCAATAACTGGAGCTATTAAAGTTGAATCAAGAGTATTTACTAACTTATTTTCTTCTAAAAAATAGCTTTTGTTATCAAATCTAATGATTGTTCTTCCTTTTGAATTAAAGTCGTAATTTATATTATTAACAGTAAAAATTGCCTCATATTCTCTTTTATTAGCAAAGTCTTCTAAAACTTTCTCTTCATTAACTTCTGGTTTTTTAGTATTACTCTTTTCAGAGTCAATAAATGAACTATAAGATGCTCTAGCTGCAATTACTGCAAATATTAAAAAAATCGCATATAAACCTAATTTAATTAATGACTTGTAAAAATCATTTCCCCATAATTCTTTAAACTTTTTTACATATTCTTCAAATTTTTCATTCTTTTTAAACAGCTTCATAATTACTACCCCAAAATTCTTTTAGTGATATCTTGATGTCCATTTACAAAATCTGCTCCTGTCACTTTTCCTTTTCCTTCTAATTGAACTTCTGTGAATACAACTTCACCATTTGAAACTTTTACTCCAAATCCATCTTTATATACTCTAGTTACTTGACCATTCATTAAATGAGTAAATGTATTATCTGTTTCGTAACACTTCCAAACTTTTAATATTTTATTATCATAAATACAGAAACTACCAGGCCAAGAATTTAAACCTCTAACTTTATTATATATTTCCCTTTTTGTCTTATTGAAGTCTAAATGTTCATCATCCCTTGTTATATTAAATCCATAAGTTACCTTAGATTCATCTTGTCTTTCTCTATTATTTGTTCCATTTATTATGCTTGGTAAAGTTTCAAGTAATAAATCTCTACCTAAAATAGCAAGTTTATCATGAAGTGTTTCTGCAGTATCGTCATAAGTAATTTCTATTTCTTTTTGACTTATAATGTCACCAGCATCCATTTTACTACTCATATACATGATAGTAATACCAGTTTTACTATAACCATTTAATATAGCACGATGAATTGGCGCTCCACCACGTAATTTTGGAAGTAATGATGCATGAACATTAATACATCCTAATCTTGGTGCTTTCAAAATTTCATCTGGAACAATTTGCCCATATGCACATGTAATAATTAAATCTGGTTGAAATGCTAAAATTTCTTCATAATTATCTTTTATTTTTTCTGGTTGAAGTACTAATATAGTATGCTTATTTGCTACTTCTTTTACCGCAGTAAATCTTACTTCACCATTTCTACCTACTGGTCTATCTGGCTGAGATACTATAGCTCTTACTTTATATTGACTAAGTAATCCTTCTAATACGGTAGCACTAAAATCAGGTGTTCCCATATAAATAATTTTTAATTCTTTTGAAACATTTACATTTTCTAAATTCATATATTATCACCTACTTAATTTTATCATACTTTTCTACATTCTTAAAGGATTTATATCAATTTGAACACTGATTTTATTATTATTTCTATAATGATTAACTAGATAATCAAACTCTTTATAAATTTCCTTTAAAGTTTTATATTTTACTATAATTTGCATATTATAAATATTATTAATTTTAGGAATATTTGCCATGGCTGGACCTAAGATAACAAAATTAGGAAGATGTTTTTTTAAAAAGTTAACCATTTTCTTTGCTTCTTCTTCAGCATAATTTAAATCTTTAGAGTTGATTTTTATAAATGCTAAATTACAAAATGGTGGATATTTTAAAATCTTTCTTATTTTCAGTTCTTCTTCATAAAAACCTAAATAATCATGATTACTTGCTTTTATCATACTATAGTGATCTATATTAAATCCTTGTATTATTACATCGCCTTTTTTAGATGCTCTTCCTGCTCTTCCTGCAACCTGATTTAATAATTGGAATGTTCTTTCAGAGTTTCTAAAATCTGGAATATTTAAAGAAGCATCACTATTTAAAACTCCTACTAAAGTTACATTAGCAAAATCAAGTCCTTTAGCAATCATTTGTGTTCCTATTAAAATATCGTATTCATAATTTGCAAAAGCATTAATAATTTTTTCATGACTTCCTTTTAAAGCTGTAGTATCGACGTCCATTCTAACAACTCTAATACTATCAAACATCTTTTTTATTTCTTGTTCTAATTTTTCTGTTCCCATACCAAAAGAATCTATATTTTTACTTTTACATTCTGGACAGTAATCTAATAATTTATATTCTAAATTACAATAATGACACTTCATTTTATTAATTCCCTTATGATATGTTAAAGGAATATCACAATTTGGACATTTATATGTATATCCACAGTCATGACAGTTCATAACTGTTGTATAACCTCTTCTATTTAAAAGTAATATAATTTGTTCTTTATTTTCTAATCTTTCTTTAATACTTTCATATAATAATTCACTTATTATTCTGTTACCTTTTTTTAGTTCACTACGCATATCAATAAGTTTAACTTTAGGTAAATTCTTATTAACTCTTTCTTTCATAGTTAATAATGTATAAATACCTGTTTTAGCTCTCGTATAGCTTTCTATTGATGGTGTTGCTGAACCAAGTATAAGAGGACAATTATATCTTTTGCATCTCCATAATGCTATATCTATAGCGTTATATCTTGGAATATTTTCTTGTTTATAAGTAGTTGTATGTTCTTCATCAATAATGATAATACCTAAATTCGTGAATGGTGCGAAGATAGCACTTCTTGCTCCTATTACTATAGAAACTTCTTTTCGTTCTATTTTTCTCCATTCATCGTATTTCTCCCCATTAGATAATCTACTATGTAAAATAGCAATATCCTTCCCAAAACGTTTTTTAAATAAATTTACCATTTGTGGAGTTAAACTAATTTCTGGAACAAGCACTATTGCTTCTTTCCCCTCTTTTAAAACTTCTTTAATAATATGCATGTATACTTCAGTTTTACCTGAACCCGTCACACCATGTAATAAAAATGGTTTATATTCATTTAAACTTTTTTTTACTTCATTAAATGCATATGACTGTTCTTCATTTAATGTAATTTTACACTCTTC
>JAFTYN010000052.1 GCA_017461465.1 Bacilli bacterium | reverse complement strand
TTCTTTATATTCAAATTCTAAATCTAGAATTCTTACATTGTCTCCTTCTTGAGCACCAAGTTCTCTTAATTTATCATCTACACCCATTTTACGTAATTTATTAGCAAACCTATTAGCGGCTTCTTCTGTTCTAAAACTAGTCATGCGAAGTAATTTTTCTACTTCATTTCCTCTTACAACCCAAGTATTGCCTTCATGAGTAATAGAAAATGGTTTTTCTCTTTCAAATTTATATAATACGTGACTTTCTATTTCAGATTCTTCATATAATGGTTCTTTTTTAATTGTATCTAGCATGTCAGCTAATTTTACTAATACTGCATCTAAGCCTTCACGAGTTGCAGCAGAAATAGGAAAAATTGGTACATCTTTTACTTTTTTCTTGAATTCTTTTAAATTTTCTTCTGCTCCATCAACGTCCATCTTGTTAGCTATAATAATCATTGGTTTATTCATTATTTTCTTATTAAAGTCTTCAAGTTCTTTATTAATTGTCAAATAATCTTCGTATGGATCTCTACCTTCAAATGCACTCATATCAATTATGTGAGCAATAACTCTAGTACGCTCAATATGTTTTAAAAACTTATCTCCTAATCCTTCACCAAGTGAAGCTCCTTTAATTAATCCAGGTAAGTCTGCTACCACAAAAGAACGATTATCTTTTGTTTTAACAACTCCTAAATTAGGAGTTAATGTAGTAAAATGATATGCAGCTATCTTAGGTTTAGCAGCACTTATTTGAGATATAAATGTTGATTTTCCTACGCTTGGTAATCCTACTAAGCCAACATCTGCAAGTAATTTTAATTCTACTTTAACTTTACGATATTCACCTGGTTCTCCATTTTCTGCAAAGGCAGGACAAGGATTAGAACGTGTTGCAAAAGCAATATTACCACGACCACCACGGCCACCATAAGCAGCAATTACTTCTTCTCCATTTTTAGTTAAATCTGCTATAACTAAACCCGATTCATAATCAGTAATAACAGTACCTTGTGGGACTTTAATAATAACATCTTCTGCATTGGCACCATGTTTTCCTTTACCTTCGCCATTAGTACCTTTATTACCTTTTATAACTCTTTTATATCTTAAATCTAGTAATGTATTTAAACCTTCATCTACTTTGAAAATGATATTTGATCCCTTACCACCATTTCCACCGAATGGTCCACCCATTTCAACAAATTTTTCTCTTCTAAAAGCAAGGCAACCATTTCCACCATCACCAGCCATAAGTTCTAATGTTACTTCATCTACAAACATAAGGATTCCCCTTTCACTAGCAGTATTATACACTAATATATATATTTTAACAAGAAAAAATAGTTAGATAAACTCTAACTATTTTATATCAAATTTACCATGTGTAAATATATTTATTTCTTTATTATCATAGGTAATACCTGTAATATTTAAGTCTTCAGTACCTATCATAAAATCAACATGGACATCTGACTCGTTTACCCCCATATTTAATAACTCTTCTTTAGATTTACTAGTACCTTCTTTAATAGCTGTTGGAAAGCCAGCTCCTAAAGCTAAATGGCAAGATGCGTTTTCATCAAATAATGTTTCATAAAATAAAATATTAGATTTAGATATAACTGAATCATGTTCTACTAATGCTACTTCTCCTAAATATGCTGAATTTTTATCAGCTTCTATTATACTTTTCAAAACCTCTTTACCTATTTTAGCATCAAAATTTACTACTTTACCTTCTTTAAATTCTAAATAAAATTCATCAATGATAGCTCCATTATAAACAAGTGGCTTAGAACTATATACAATACCTTCTGTTTTAGATAATATAGGAGTTGTAAATACTTCAATAGTTGGCATATTAACTATTGCTTCTCTACCATCTTTTAATGTTTCAGCTCCACCAGACCAAATTGCTAAATCTGAAAGTTCTACAAATAAATCAGTTCCTAAACCATTAGTATAATGCATTTTTTTAATTTTATATTTATTAAGTTCTTCACATCTTTCTTTATTTTCACTAACTAACTTATCCCATTCTTCAATTGGATTTTCTTTATCTACATAGCACATTTTGAAAATAGCATTCCATAATTCTTCTTTTGGATTTGATGAATTTGGAAAAACTTTATTAGCCCACTTTTCTGTTGCTACAGAAGCTATACACCAAGATACTTCACCTATACCTTGTTTTTCTTTATATATTTTTCTAGATGTTCTACTAGTATACGCTGTAGCTGCTATTTTTTCTGAATCTATACCATTTGTCATTTCTGGATCATCACCATAAAGCATTAAAAAGGCAGCACCTTTATTAGCATATTCATTCCATATAGTTTTATTCCAAAATCTACTTTCTTTTAATGAATTAATATCTAAATTTTCTAATTGATCACGTTTTAATATATCATCTGTTAAATCAAAATAAATATCATTTACACCAAGTTTATAGGCTTCCTTTGCTACTATTCTAATAAATTCAATACACTCTATAGGAGCATTTATTAAAAGTGGTTCTCCTTCTTTAATATTTAAACATCTTTTTAAAAGTAATTCTGCATATTTTTCATACATATTTATCATCTCCATTATATTTTGTTTTTATCTAATGAAATTATACCATAAATAATAAAAAATGGATATTTCTACTGAAAATATCCATTATATACTGTCTTAGAATCATTAATTATAACAAAAGCTCTATCATCTAATTCTTTTATAAGTTTTCTAATTCCATTTTGTCTTTTCTTATTTACTTCTATAAGTAATAAGTATTTAGGTTTATCATCTTGGCCTTTTACATCTAGTACAGATACTGCATATCCTGCTTTTCTTATCATAGTAACTACTTCATCATTAGCACTACTTAAAATAGCTTGTACTGTAACCATACCTGATATTAATCTTTCTGATAAATAGCTTCCAAGTAAAGTACCTAAAGCATAACCTCCTGCATAACTAACAGCGATCCAAATACTAGTTAAATCAGTATTTAGAGCTTCTTTTACAATTAAAAACCATATTAACATTTCAATAAAGCCTATTGTACTTGCTACAAATCTTTTACCTTTAACAGTAAATAGCATTCTAACAGTACCTAGTGCAACATCAAATACTCTAACAAAAAATATTTTTATACATAATAATAAAATTTCCATAAATCACCTTGCCTATTATATATAATATTTACTTATTAATTTAATATACAAAAACCTTGGCTAAAGCCAAGATTTTTTTAGATGTTTCTATCAATTGAAACCATTTTTTCAATAACTCTTTTAACATCTCTTTCATTAAAAGGTTTTTGTAAGACATCAATAATTGGATAACCAAATGCTCTTTCTACAGTTTCTTTTGAATCATCACCTGTTATGATTGAAACAGGTAATTTTGCAAATAAATTATTTTCATGAAGATAATCTAATACTTCAAAACCATTTATATTTGGCATATTTAAATCAAGTAACATACAAACTAAATTGTTATATGCAGCCGCTGTTCCAATAACATCAATAGCATCTTTGCCATCATGAGCAACTACTACTTCATAACTATCGTCGAATACTTTTTTGATAAATGATCTAATAACATCTGAATCATCTACTATTAAAATTGTTTTATCTTTTAATACAACTTCTTTTTCTGGTATTTCAATAGTAGCAGTTTCACCCATATAGTTTCTAAGTACTGCAATCATTTTGTTAGCTTCATCTACTAAAGCATCATAATTATTATAAACATAATTAATATTATTATTTTTACTTTCCATTTCATGGTTTAAAGCCATTTCTGCTAAAACTGTTAATCCTAAATATTTAGCATCACTTTTTAAAGAATGAACTAATATAGAATAATTAGTCATATCTGAAGCTTCTTTATATTTTTTTATATCTTCTAACTTATTATCTACACTTTCTAGAAAATCTACAACAGTTTCATCATAAGTTGCAATATCTCCAAATAATTCAAGACTTCCTTCTACATTTACACCATTATTAGTTAATATACTTACATCTTTCATATTTTCGCACCTTCCCTATCATTAACTTAATTATATCATAAAACTTTATTTTTGACTTAAGAACTTTATAATTACACGATTTAATTCTTTTTTTTCTATCGGTTTAGCTAAATAATCATTAAAACCATCTTGTAAATACTTTTCTTTTTGACCATCAATAGCATCCGCTGTTAGAGCAATTGTATCAATCGCAAAATTTTCTATTTTTTTTAATTTATTTAAAGTAGTTACACCATCCATCTTTGGCATCATTATATCCATAAAAATCAAATCATACTTTTCCCCGTTATTTATTTTATCTATACAATCTTGACCATTTGTTACAGTATCAATATTAGCATTATAATCAACTAGTAATCTTTTTATAACTTTTAAATTAACATTGTTATCATCGACAACTAATATTTTTCTGTTAGATAAATCTATTATTTGTATCTCTTCTTCTTTTTTTGAAGGTTCTATATTAACAGGTTCATTAGCAATTATCTTTTGATCAATAGCTACTGTAAACTTAGATCCTTTACCATAAATACTTTGAACTACAATACTACCATTCATGAGTTCTACTAATCTTTTAGTAATAGCAAGCCCCAACCCAGTCCCTTCAATAGTAATTGCTTTTTCTACACCAAGTCTTTCAAAATTTTGAAATAACTTGTCTATATTTTCATTTTTTATTCCAATTCCAGAATCTTCAACAGAAATAATAAGTCTACAAACATCACCTTGAACAACTGAACTAACTTTAAAATCTACAAAACCTTCTTTTGTGTACTTAACAGCATTAGTTAGAATATTAAGAATTATTTGTTTTACTCTTGAATGATCTCCATATAAAACAGATGGGATTGTAGGATCTAAAGAATACTTAAAATCTAAATTACTTTCTCCCATTCTTGCTTTAGTGAGTGATACTAAATCATCAAATACATTTTTAAAACAATAATTACTATTAATTATTTCAAGCTTGTTAGCTTCAATTTTAGAAATATCAAGTATACCATTCACTATTTCCAATAGACCATTAGAAGCCATTATAATATCTTTAACTTCCTCTTTGGCACTTTCTGGTATATCCTCAGTTTCTAAAGCTAGAGAAAAACCTACTATAGCATTAAGAGGAGTTCTAATTTCATGACTCATATTAGATAAAAATTCAGTCTTAGCTTTATTAGCTACTTCAGCTTGTGTTTTTGCAAGTTCTAGTTGTTCAATCATCTTAACATCAGGATTTTCAATAGTAAAGTACATAATATAACAAATTAAAACTCCAAGCAAAGAATTTAAATGATTAAAATCAGTAAAGAAAAATTGAATTGTAACAAATAGTATAGTTAATATAATCATACCTATAATTGGAATGTATTTTTTATTTTTAATATTTTTAAGATTTACTAGTACCATAAACATTTGAAAAAGAAGCAAGAGTGCACACATACCATAACATAAATATATTAAAGATCCAGAAACAATGATTTGATGATCGATTATTTCCAAATTCATAGGTACTAAAATAAAAGTAAGAGAACAAAAAATAAACATTAAAAAAACTTTTTTATAATCTCTTAACTTTTCCTTTTTTGAAGAAATTATATATGTGTAATATGCAAAAAATATCATCCATAGTACTATTGAAATTGTATATATTTTTCCAAATAATATTGAAAGAAATCCGATGCTTTGTGAAAAAGTAGAAAAAATTCCAAAAACAAGACCTGTTATTCCTACTACCATTGTTTCAATAAGTATGGCTGCAAAAATTTTATGTTCAATCTTATTAATTCTTGGTTTAGTAAAATAAACAATATTCAACATAAAAATCATAAAAAAATTAAGAGCATTTAAAAATATAACTTGTTGAGCTACCTGGTAATTCATAATACACCTCATCTATCCTAATGACATTATAACATCATTTAAAAAAACAAACAATAAAAAAAGAAGACTAGCTTCTTTTATAATTTAATATATGGTTTTTTATAATTTGGTTTTTCAATTGTTATTTCACCAACACTGATATTGGTTTCAGGAATAATAATTGTAAACTCACTACCGTCAATACCTTCACCTTTTAATTCTCTAAAATTATTCTTACTATTTTTAGTAAGCGGTATACTACTTCTTACTTTAATTTTAGTTGGTATTTGTCTTGTAGATACTTCTGGGTTATGAATTAGTTTTTCTTCTATTATTTCTCTTAAAATATCATATTGTTCATCTAGTGTGTACTCTTGACTATTTAAAACAACATGTGCTATTGGCATATAACCGTTCTTTTCATAATCAGAATAAGGTACTATAACACATTCAGCTATTCTTTCGTCTTCCATCAATATTTTTTCTATAACATATGGTTTATACTTATATCCATCAAATCTAGCAAATGTTCTATCTATTCTAGAATCAAAAAACATATTACCATCTCTACGCATATTAATAAGATCTCCAGTTTTTATATAAGTTTCTCCATCTAATTCGTAATGTGGAATAATAGTCTCACCATCTAAAACTCCAGGAGTGACACAAGGACTTGATACCCAAGCTTCTCCAGTTATTACATCTTTACCATCCTCAAATTTAATTGGTTTATTAGTAACAGGATCCATAATAGCATATGTAGTATAAGGAAGTGGAGCTCCTATTCCGCCTATCGGGTTATGATCAGCAAAAGCTATAGAACCAGAGCCAGCATATTCACTCATTCCATGCCCCTTTTCAAGTCGACATTTTCCGGCATTATGACTTTCTAATAATTCTTTCACTTCATTTTCCATAGCAAAAGTATCTCCGCCTACAACTATTCTTCTTATAAAAGATAAATCTTTCTTATCTAAATATTTAGACTCTAATAAGCTATTAAGCATAGCAGGAGCTACGATAATCATATTAGGTTTTTCCTTGTAAATTCTTCTTGGTAAATCTTGAGGAGTAAATTCAGGTATTTGTATCATCTTAGAGCCACAACAAAAACCAAAATGTGCAACATCTGCTATACCAAAAGACGCAAAATATGGTAGTAATTGAAATACAGAAGCACCTTTTTCAAATTTGCCACCTGCTGCAATAATTTGGTGAACATGACTGTTTAAATTATCATTAGTAAGCGGTATTGGTTTAGGCATAGCACCTGTTGTGCCAGAAGTATGCACTATCAAGCTTAATTCATCTGGAGTATAATCGTTCTTTTTAGCTAATACATTTTTTGACCTTTCTACAAGTTCAGAATATTTTAAAACTTGTAGTGGAGATTTTTTTATATATTCATCAAGTTCAGCTGAAGTTTTTTTCATATTAGCAATTCTTTCTTTTAATGCTTTAAGACCTGATTTATCAAGTTCATCTAACATAAAACCTAATTTACCTTTTAAAGTCATCGAATCATTTGAAGATACAAGAACAACTTTATCTATTCCTAGCTCTTTTAGTTCATTTTCAATTTGACTTATGAATGGTATATAACATTGTTCAAATATTATAAGATGTTTTATCTTTTCTTTTTTTATTATTTCTAACAGTTTTTTTCCATTTACTTTAGCATTAATACTATCTGGTCTTGGATCATAAAACACAGATACTCCACCTATTTTAGAATTAGCATACATAATATGGGCTGTAGTTGGCAATGTTGGAAGTATTTCAAGAACACGATCTTGTTTAGAAACACCTATATATGTTAACCCTCTTGCAGCTTCATCTATTTTTTCAAGCATTTCACCATAAGTTAATTTAGAACCATAAAAATCTGTAGCTACCATATCCAAATTTTTTTTATTCATTTCTACCAAATATTCATACATAGTCATTTTTGGTAATGGCATATCTACTAATTTTCTATCATAATATTTCATCCAAGGCTTATCTATATGTGGATAGCCAGTTTTTTCTTTTTCCATAAAGTTCCCCCATTCACTTGTTTAATAAATAAACACTACTTAAAGTATATAATAAATATTGAAATAGCACAAGTTCTAACAAAAAAAGAGGTTTAAAACCTCTTTTAAAAATTATCTTTCTGGATAAACACTTACTTGCTTTTTATCCTTACCAACACGTTCAAATTTTACATAACCAGATACTTTTGCATATACAGTATCATCTGAACCGATACCACAATTTACACCTGGGTAAACTTTTGTTCCACGTTGACGATATAGAATTGAACCACCAGAAACATATTCACCATCAGCAGCTTTAGCTCCTAGTCTTTTAGCTATTGAGTCACGACCGTTTTTAGTTGAACCTTGTCCCTTTTTGTGGGCAAATAATTGAATATTTAATACTAAAAATTTCATCTGTAGGACACCTCCCTATATATTTATTTTAATGTTCTTCTTATATTGCTTTTCTAATTCTGTTAAAAGTTCTAACATATTTTCAATAAGCAAATCAGTTACCTTATCATGTAACTTTATAGTAATTACTAAATCATCATCTTGACGATATTCAATTGCATCATTATTAATTCTGATAATAGCATTAACAGTAGTAATAACAATACTAGATACAGATGCACAAACGATATCTTTACCATAGTCATCATACATTGCATGACCAGATAAAACTATACTATCTATTTGATTATCTTTTTTGTTAACATTTACTTTAATCATAAATTATTTAACACTAATAACTTCAATTTTAGTATATGGTTGACGATGACCTTGAGTTTTACGGTAATTTTTCTTAGCATTATACTTAAATACTTTGATTTTTTTATTTTTACCATGTTTTAAAACTTTTGCTTTTACTGAAGCACCATTAACATATGGGCGTCCAACAACACCGTTAGCCATTAAAACTCTATCGAAAACAACTTCTGAACCAGCTTCAGCGTCTAATTTTTCAACGTATAAAACTGTACCTTCTTCAGCGTAATATTGTTTTCCACCTGTTTCAAATATAGCTTTCATTTTATTCCTCCTATTCCTCCAAGACTCGCCATTAAGGTGACTAAGCTTATAACCTATTCTGTGCGGTTGTAGAGTAAGGCTCTACACAGTTATAGATTTTATCATATCTTCCCTTTATTGTCAAACATTTTAAGGAGAAAATCATGTTCTTCTTCTATTTTATTTTTGCTTAAAAAATGATGATAATAGTACTTATACATTTCTTCTAGTTTTAACTGGTTTATTATCTTTATTTTCTTATATTTTATATTATATAAATATCTTTCAAATAAGAATTTATTAAAGATATAATCTAAATTATTTTTTTCTTTAAAAATCTTAAACAAAAATATAGTAGAAACTAATATTATTAATAAGTTTTTAGGAATACTTATATTAAATAAAACAAGAACTATGAAAGATATATATATATTTATTTTTTCAACTAATTTAAAAGGTAAATAATTATATAAAAATATTTTAAATAATTTAGAACCATCCAAAGGAAAAATAGGAAGCAAATTAAATAGTAATAGAATCATATTATACTTTAAGATTCTTTAGTAATTAATAAAATTAAATAATAAAATTTGAAAAAGAGGTACTAAAATAGTAACAATAAATTCTTGATACCATTTATTATTGATTTTAGTATTAAATATAGTAAGCATACTTAAAGGTAATACTACAATTTTTTCAATTTTATATTTAAAAAGTAATCCACCGATTATATGGCCTAGTTCATGAAAAAAAGTTATTAATGTTAAAATAATAAATATTTTAAAATTACCTGTTAAAATTGAAATAATAAATGCTAAATAAAAAAAGAAGTGAATTTTGATTTTAAAGATATTCTTCATAATTCAAAATTTCTCCATCTTTTTTATATACTAAATATAAAACATCATCTTTTGTTGTTCCTAATAAGCTTTTCTTATCAATATAATCATATAAAGAAATGGATATATTAGTAACATTGCCATACCATATATCAATACCATCTATCCCCTGAACAATAACTGTATTACCATATCCTTCTTTTTCACCCATATATACTACTAAACCACTTTGCAAAACTGGAACTAAATAATTATTTTCAACAGTTAATTTAACACCATCTAAATATTTATTAGAACTTATATATGTAAGTTTTTCATTAAAGACTGGGGTTACTTTATTAGTAGTATCTTCAAAAGGAATATATGAACCAAATATTTTCTCATAATATTCATTTATTTTAGCAAAATTAATACTATCTTCATAAATATATTTATAAAATAATTCCTTAAATTTAATATCTTTTTTAATAGCTATTAATGTTATTAAAGTAAGTATAATTACTAATAAAAATTTTGTTAAGTTAATACTTTTATTACTATCTTTTTTCTTTTTACTATGTTTATTTCTAATTCTTTCTAGTTCATCCATTATTATCACCTATTTATATATATGCACTTATAAAAATTATAGACTAAATGAAATATAAATAAGTTTATTAAAATTGTTTTCATTATAAAAATAGTGTCAACATTAATACTATCAAAAGGAATTAATAACAAGTAATTTAAGAATATATAAACAAGTATAGATATAAAGTATATTAAATAAATGTTTAAGTTTTTAATTTTATATACTAAAAAATAGATGGCTAAATAAATAAAACTATGAAAAAATAATAATCCAGATATTGTTAAGTCATATATTAATCCTAGAAAAAAAATAAAAATGGCATAATTAAATCTTCTATATTTTCTATAAACGCTTATTACTACAATAAAACATAAATTAAAATAAGTATTAGTTACTACGCCTAAAATTAGATCTAGTAATAAAAATAATAAATTAATCATTTTGTTTTAAAATAGATACATAATGAAAATCATCAAAATTAACACTAGATTCTACTTTTACTATATATGCTAGATCATAATTATCTTTACTTATTCTAACTACATTACCTACTACTAATCCATTTGGAAATTTTTCGCCTAAGCCCGTTGTTGTTACTAAACTCCCTTCTTTTATCTCATTTAATTCATCTATACCTTCTATTAAAAAAGAATTTGATTTGTAGTCATAATTTGAAAGTATACCATAAGCACTTCCATTTTCTAGTTTTATTTCTACAGAAAACATATCATATAAATTACTACTAGTTATCATTTTAACTATACTAGTATGATTAGATAATTTTGCTACTTTACCAATCAATCCATCTTTATTAACAACTGTATCATTTATATCTATTCCATCTTTATAACCTTTATCTATGATAAATGTATTATAAAAATTCTCCATATTTCTATTAATAACTGTAGCGTTTACTATTTCATAATTTGATAGTATTTTATTTATATCAAGTAATCCTTTTAATTCTTCTATTTCTTCATGCATAGCATTTTCCTTTGAAGTTACCATTTCATCTGAATAATCTATTTTTCTTTCTTTTGTGATTAATCTTATAGGAAAATAAAATGCATCCATAAATATATTACTTATTTTAATATCTTTATCAATAAAGAAAACAAATAATAGTAAACTTATACTTAATATTAAATGTGTATTATACTTTTTATTTTTTTTCATTATATATCACCATTTTCATAAAAACTATAATATTTATCTTTCCCTATTATTATATGGTCAATAATAGGTATATTAAATAAAATTCCAATTTGCTTTAATCCATTTGTAATTTTTATATCTTCTTTTGATGGAATAATATTACCACTTGGATGATTATGAATACAAATTATACTACTTGCATCTAATATACAAGCATATTTAAATATATCTCTTGGATGTACTAAGCTTTGATTAATAGTTCCTTTAAATAATTCTTTTTCTTCAATTATTTTTTTAGAAGCATCTAAATATACTGCATAGAATACCTCTTGTTTATAATCACTTAATTTATCTTTATAATAATCAAAGATAATATTAGGATTAGTAAATTTAGTTCTTTTTATAATTAAACTATTTGTATTAACTCTTTTACCAAGTTCTATACTTGCTAAAAGTTCTGTTGCTTTTGCAAGTCCAATTCCTTTTATTTTTAAAAGTTCTGTCAAAGTAATATTATTTAAATCCTTTATATTTTTTAAATTCTTTAATATATTAGTTGCTAATACTTTACTTGATTCTTCTTTATTACCTGTTTTTAGAATGATAGCAATGAGTTCTTCATTTGATAATGTATTTATACCCTGATTAATTAATCTTTCTCTAGGGCGTTCTAAAGTAGGTAAATCTTTTATTCTAATCATTCATATTCATCTCCTCATATTTAGATAATACTTGCATCATTATGGCATCTATTGTTTCTTTTTTATCCGTAGTGCTAAGTAAATTGTCATACTGATCTAGAATATTTATATAGTCACTAGAATTAATATCTATTTCCTTAACATAAATACTATATCCTAGGCTTTTATAATATCCTTTTAATTTTTCAAGATTTTCTAAACTTTTTGTAATAGCAATATAAGTATAATACTTATCATTTTCATAACTATAAATATAATAATTAAAGCCAATCATATTTTCTTTCATACTTTCTAACGAGGAATAAACACCCTGCTGAATTAAATATACTTTGGTATCACTTGAAAACACTGTTTTTATATTATCGTCATAATCATATTGTTTAAATAAAAATGATGCTAGAAAATATCCAACCACAATTGAACCTAATATTGTTACAATATATTTTTTCATTTTATCACCAAATATATTATCTAATATTGATAATAAAAAAAATGTCAATTTAAATACTAAGTTATAATAATTTGACATCTTCTAAAAAAATAATATAATATATTTGAAATCAATTGAAAGGAATACATATGAAAATAACATTTAAAAATAATAAATTAATTAATAGAATCACTAATACTGGTTTAGCTTTAATTGCAGTTACTACATTAACAGGATGTACTCCTGCTAGAATTAATATAACTGAATATATGGCAGTACCAACTGTAACTATTGAAGCTAACAGAAAACAAGACGAAGTTATAGGACAAACTAAAGATGCAGTATTTGTAGAAGCTGTAATAAGTGATCAAGTTTTTGAAAGTATTACTGATGAAAAAAGCAAACTTGATACTTTATTAGATAAATTGGATGATAAAGAAGCTATTATAAGTGATACTACTTTATATACTCTAGATAATATTGATAGTTTATTGCAAGTTGATGGAAAAATCAGCAAAGAAGAAGAATATATAGCAGCATATGCTTATCAAAAACTATTAGCTTCTAATATAGATAAAGAAACTTTTATGAGAGAACTTCATAATATGATGGTTGAACAAACATTACCAAGATGTGCAACTGAAGAAGAGTATCTATTAAATTTTGGTAATATTTTAACAACTTTAGGTGAGCAAGAAAGCTTATATGATACGTATTATTCTCTTGCTTGGCTTACTCATGATGCTACTTGTGAAGATGAACATTATATTAATGAATATGGTTCACTTGAATGTAAATCTTTAGTAAAAGAATTTAATGAAAAGCATAAATAAAACAGTTATTTGTAAATAACTGTTTTTTTTATATATCACACTGTCCTTCGGCTACTGCGTGCTGATTTCTATATCTTACTAAGACATGATTAACACATAAATTAGCCATTGTTACAAGTCCACTATATTCATCGTAAGTAACATCACCACTAGTCGGTATATATCCTTTAATATGAACATAAGGATTAATATCATGAACATCGGTAAATGTTATTGTTTCATAATCTGAATTATTTAATAATGAGGTTGAATTAATATCATCTATTACTTTAATATACTTTATAGCAGCATCTTCAGCTATTTTAGCATTACTTGTTTTAACAATAGCATTGATGGCTGGAACTGCAATTAATGCTATAACACCTAATATTAATATAACTGCTAAAAGTTCTATTAAAGTAAAACCCTTTCTATTCATATTTACACCTACTTTTATATACTATATAACTATTATACTATTAAAATTATATAAAGACAATATTAATCTATTAATTCAAAACCACTACGTTTGAATAATTTTTCCAAGTCATAATTAGTATAAAAAATAGTTGTTGGTCTTCCATGAGGACAATTAAATGGATTATCACATTTTCTTAAGTCATTTATTAATGTTTCCATTTCTAAAAGTGTTAAATTCATATTAGCTTTAATAGCAAGTTTGCAACTAAGCATTATGGCTATTTTTTCATTAAATTTTTCTATATTAAATTCTTTTTCAGTTACTAAAACTACTTCTATTATTTTCCTTATTGCTTGCTCTTCATACCCTTTTGGAAGCCAAGTTGGATGAGCTTTAATAATAACTGAGTTAAGTCCAAATTCTTCTATATCTATATTTATATCTCTAAGTAAATCGAAATGTTCTTTTAATATAATAAATTCACTATTAGTAAATTCTAAAGTTAGTGGAAATAACATAGAAATCTTATTCTTTTTAGGATTTCCTAATTCTTTTTTAAATATTTCATAATTTATTCTTTCTTTAGCAGCATGCTGATCTATTAAATACATACCTTTTTCGTTTTGGCAAATTATATAAGTTCCATGGACAAGACCAACAGGATATAATTCTGGCATTCGTTCATTTTGTTTTTCTTCTTTATTCTCCGAAATTTCTTCTTTTGGTTCTTCTTTCTTTACAATTAAATCTTCATTGATAACAACATATGGTTCTTCATTTTCTTCTGTTCTTGTTAAATTAAGAGTAAATTCTTGATATTTTTGTTTATCTTCTTTTACGCTTTTTATTACTTTCTCTTCTTCTAATTTAGGTCTACTAACTTCAACTTCTGGAATTAAATTCTTCTTGTCTAAAACTTTTTTTATCATATTAGAAATTAATTCCATTAGCATATCCATCTTACTAAATTTTATATCCATTTTAGTAGGATGGATGTTTACATCTATTAATGATGGATCAACTTCTATTTCAAGTACCACTATTGGATATCTATTATCTGGTTTATATGAATGATAACTATCATTAATTATTCTATTAATATCCATATTTCTAACTACTCTACCATTTACAATAGTAATAATATGATTACGAGTTGACCTATTTACTTCTGGATAACTAATATACCCTTCTACTTTGTAGTCATCATTAGAAGCTTCTACACGAAACATCTTTTTCACTACTTCTAAACCATATATATCTTTTATAGTTTTTAATAGTTCTCCTCTACCATCTGTTTTTAATAATACTTGTTCATTATTTATAAGAGTAAACTTAATATTTGGATGAGATAAAGCTATTTTATTCATATAATCTGATACATTTGCAAGTTCTGAATATAAGCTTTTTAAATGTTTTAATCTTGCTGGTGTATTATAAAATAAATCATTAACACTCATAATAGTACCTTTTCTAGCATCACCATTTGTTTGATTTATTATTTTACCACCACTAATATGTACGATTGTCCCTACTTCACCTGTTGAAGTTTTTAATACAATATTTGAAACACTAGCAATTGAAGGAAGCGCTTCTCCTCTAAAACCTAATGTATTTATACGATATAAATCTTCTTCTTCTTTTAATTTACTAGTAGCATGCCTTTGAAATGCTAAAAGAGCATCTTCCTTATCCATTCCTTTACCATTATCAATTACCCTAATCATTTTTGTGCCGGCATCTTCTAATTCGACAGTTATTTCAGTAGCACCAGCATCAATACTATTTTCTACAAGTTCTTTAACAACAGAAGAACATCTTTCTACAACTTCTCCTGCTGCTATTTTATTAGCAAGAATTTCATCCATAACTTTTATATTTGCCATAAAATCACCTAATTAATTATATCATCATTCTATCTTTTAGACCACACAAACCTTTTTATTTTGGTCTTTAACGACCTCTTTTCTTCTGTTTTTTTCGCATCTAATTCTTCTTTTAATACTTCATATTCTTTTTTTCTTTCTTCTTTTTTTCTAATCTCTTTTAATACTTTTCTATAAATTTCTAATTCTTCCATATTGCGACCAGTAATTTCATATAAATGATTAGTTAATTTATCAAATTGTTTTTCCCTTAATTCCTCTGTAAAAGCATTTACAAGTTTATA
>JAFTYN010000051.1 GCA_017461465.1 Bacilli bacterium | reverse complement strand
TTACTTAATATTTCTTCTTTAACTTCATCACATTCATATAATATATTTCCATTTGAATCAACTACTTTTTCAATTAAATGAGGTTCTACCTTATAACCATTATTAGCTAGGGTAGAATAGGCCCTAATCATCTCAATAATATTGATATTAGCAGTTCCTAAAGCAAGTGATGGTACTTCTTCAAGATTACTAGTGATACCAACTCTTTTTAACATGTTTACTAGCACCTCTTCACCAAGAAAAAGATGTGTTTTAACTGCAAATACATTATCAGAGTATGCAAGTGCAGCTGCTAAAGTAATATCTTTATTTGGATATATGTCACCAAAATTACTAGGACTATATGTCTTATCATTAGAAAAAACAAAAGTTGTTTTAGAACTATTAAATGTAGTTGAAGCTGTAAAACCATTTTCTATTGCAGCATAGTATAAAAAGGGTTTAAATGTAGAGCCAACTTGTCTTTTTGAAGAGATAGCTCTATTATATTCACTTTTTGAATAATCTCTGCCACCAACTAGAGCTTTTATTTTTCCTGTACTTGGTTCTGAAATAACACTTGCTATTTGTAATTTATCATCTTTAATATAATTATTGATATTTTTTTCTAATTCTAATTGTAATTTTAAATCAAGATTGGTATATACTTTAATTCCTCCTGTTTCGAGTAGAGAAGCAGGAATAGACTCAATATTCTTAAGTTCATTTATAACTGCATCTTGATAATACATTAAAGTAGCAGAATTATTAGATTTTAATTTACCAATATAAGTAAGCTCTTTATTGTAAGCTTCATCCATATCATCTTCAGTTATATATTCATTATTAACCATAGAAGTTAATATTATTTTTTGTCTTTTTTTGGCATTATCTAAATTGGTAATTGGAGAGTAATAACCAGGTGATTTAGGAATGCCTGCTAGAATACTAGCTTCAGCTAGGGATAAATCACTAGCACTTTTTCCAAAATAATAATAACTAGCATTTTCTATTCCAAAAACTCCACCATAATTTATTGTATTTAAATAACCCTCTAAAATCTCATCTTTGGTATAATGCATTTCTAAATTTATTGTTATCCATGCTTCTTCTAATTTTCTTTCTAGTGTTTTATCAAATTCTAAAAATAGATTTTTAGCATACTGCTGCGTTATAGTTGAAGCCCCTTGTTTAGTTTCTTTACTTTTAATATTAACATATAATGCTTTTAACATTCTTAAATAATCAAAACCAATATGTTTATAAAAATTTTTATCTTCAATAGAAATAGTTGCATTAATTAAATGGGGAGAGATATCTTCTAAATTAATCCAATTTGTATTATATCCAGAAAATAATATTTCATCTTTATCATACATATAAAATCCACTCGCTGCATTTATATCAATTTTTTCTCGAAAATAAGCATATGCATATATACCAAAATAAACGGTAGTAAGTAATATAAAAAGAATAATGCTAAATTTAATGGTTTTCTTAATAAATTTCATATAATCACCTTACCTTTTGTTAGTATTACTTAAAAATCCTAAAATATAAGTGCATTTTACTAAAAGTTATGTTATAATTACTGACATATAAGTGAGGTGATAATATGGCTAAAATTTGTTTAAGAACAGTACTTCATAATAAAACAGAAGAGAAGTTTTTTAATAGTGAAGTAAATGCTATTTTAGATAAAAACCGGATTAAATATTTAGATAAGGATGTAACAGTAATATTAGAATTAGAAGAAAATACATTAAATATAATAAGACGTTCAAATGAATATGACATATTATTACCTTTAAAAAAAGGTAAAAAAACTATAGGAAATTATCATATTAATGGTTTAGGTACATTAGATTTAGAAGTAGAAACTACAAAATTAGAAATTGGAGATACTACTTTAGATGTTCATTATAAAATGATAGTAGATAAAGAATCAGTATCTGAATTTGAATTCTTATTAGAGTATATATAAGGAGGATTTATGATTATAGAAAAACTAGAAGAATTATTAAAAAATGCATTTTATAAATGCGGTTATGAATTAGAAAGTATTAAAGTTATTAAATCAAATAGACCTGATTTATGTGATTATCAATGTGATGATGTTTTTAAGATTGCTAAAGTTTATAGAAAGAATCCAATTGAAATTGGTGAAATGATAGTAAGTGAAATTAATAATATTGAAGAATTTAATAAATATTTTGATAAGGTTGAATTTGCAAGACCTGGTTTTATTAATATTATAGTAAGTGATGAATTTATCAATAATTATATTAGAAGTATGGAAAAAGATATTAAAGCTATAATGAATATGCCAGAAAAAAGTGAAACATTTGTAGTAGATTTTGGTGGTGCTAATGTGGCTAAACCACTACATGTTGGACATATGAGAACTATTATGGTTGGTGAAAGTGTATCAAGAATACTTCGTTTCTTAGGACATAAAACAGTTACTGATGTTCACTTAGGAGATTATGGTCTTCAAATAGGACAAGTTATTTATGGTGTAAAAAGAGATGGGAAAACAGTAGATGATATTGATATTAAATATTTAGATAAAATATATCCTGAAATGAGTAGTTTATGTAAAAGTGATGAAGAAGTTAGAGAAGAGTGTGCATTAATCACTAAAGAACTTCAAGCGGGTAATGAAGAATATCAAAAATTATGGAAAAAAATTATGGAAGTATCAATAGCAGACATTAAGAAAAATTATGATTATTTAGGAGCTAATTTTGATTATTGGTATGGTGAAAGTGATGCTTATGATTATTTAGAAGAAGTTGAAAAAATTCTAGAATCAAAAAGTTTATTAACTGAAAGTAATGGAGCGATTGTTGTTAATGTAGCTAAAGAAGATGACAAAAAAGAAGTTCCACCTTTATTATTTAAGAAAAGTAATGGAGCTTACTTATATGCTTCTACTGATTTAGGTACAATAGTGCAAAGAATGAAAGACTTTAATCCAGATCATATTTTATATGTTGTTGATAATAGACAAGGTCTTCATTTTGAACAAGTATTTAGAGCTTGTGATTTAAGTGGTATTATTCCATATGAAAGTTTAGAACACTTAGGATATGGTACTGTTAATGGTGAAGATGGTAAACCATATAAAACAAGAAGTGGAGATAATCCAAAACTAGAAGGATTATTTGAAAAAGCAAGAGAAATATTTATTTCTAAAAAAGAATCAAATAAAGATATGTCTAGAGAAGATATTGATAAAATTGTTAACTCAATTTTAAAATTTGCAGATCTTCAAAATTCTCGTGAAAAAGACTATGTTTTTGATTTAAATAAGTTTTCTGATGTTTCAGGAAAAACAGGACCATACATTCTATATACTTATTTAAGAATTAATAAAATCTTAAAAGAAGAAGGTATGGAATATAATTTAACTAACAAAATATATAATAAAGCAGATAGAGACTTAAGACTTAAGATGCTTGATTATGTAGATGCTTTAGAATTATCTTATAGAGAAAGAAAACCACATTATTTAGCAGAATATTTATATAATTTATGCACCGTATGTAATATATTCTATCAAACAAATCATATAAGTGGTTTAGAAGACAAAGTAAACAAAAATGATTGGTTATATGTACTTACAATTTCTAATAATCTTATTAAGGAAATGCTTTATTTATTAGGTATAGAAGTACCTACTATTATGTAATGGTATTAAATTAATTTTATTGCATATTATATAACTGATAAAAAAGTATTGACACATAGAAAATATGTGATAAAATTTATCTTGGCGTATATAAGTAGGAGGATTTTTATGAAATTAAGCGAAATGCAAAGTGCTGATTTAGAATTACTATCAAATGGTGATATAGCAGCTTTATTATTAAAAGAAAATAAAAAACCAATGAACACCCCAACTATATTTAAGCAAATCTGTTCTTTATTAGGTTATTCTGATGAAGAATATGCGGAAAAAATTGGAGATTTTTATACTTCATTAACTACTGATAAAAGATTTCTTCTTTTAGATTCAGCAGAATGGGATTTAAGAGATAATCATTCAGTTAAAGTAGATGTAGACGATGATGAAGAAGAAGATGTTGAAATCGAAGAAGATGAAGAAGAAGAAATAGAAGAAGAAACTGATGAAATGGATGAATCTTTAGATGATGATGATGATCTTGATGTTGATGATGACGACGATATTGAAGATTTAGCCATTGTTGATGAAGAAGATATAGATGCATAAGAACTTATTTAAAATAAGTTCTTTTTTTTGTTTTTATGCCCATACTAAGAATTTACTAATTCATATTATAGTATGGGAGGAATAAAATGAATAATTATAGAGATTATTATAATTATGCTAATAACAATTATAATCAGCCTAATTATAAAAATACATTAAATGCAAATATATATGACCCATACCAAGGGTTTATAAGAGGAAATATGTTTCCAGATTTATATAATACATACAAATTAAATAAACCAGTAGAAATTATGCCTAAAAATGAACAAGCTGAATTATTAACATACATAGATGCTTTATGTTTTGCACTTATTGATTTAAATTTATTTTTAGATTTAAATCCAAATGATGAAAATGCTATAAGATTATATAATGAATATCGAAAAGAAAAAGATATGTATATGAGAGCTTATCAAGATAAATTTGGACCAATAAGTTTAGATAGTGCTAACTTAGATGGAAGTACATGGAAGTGGATAAAATCACCATGGCCTTGGGAGTGTGAATATTAATGTGGAAATATGAAAAAAAACTGGAATATCCAGTTAATATAAGAAAAAAAGATTTAAAAATGGCTAAATACTTAATGGCACAGTATGGAGGACCAGATTCTGAACTAGCTGCTTCATTAAGATATTTAAACCAAAGATATTCTATGCCTGATGATAGAGGAAAAGCATTACTTACTGATATTGCTAATGAGGAACTAGCTCATATAGAAATTATAGCAGCAATGATAAGCCAGTTAACCAAAGGGGCAAGTATTGATGAACTAGAAAAAGCTGGTTTAGGTGGACACTATAGTATGCATGATCATGGGCTTTTTCCAGCTAATCCTAATGGAGTACCATTTACTAGTTCATATATTGAAACATCAGGAGACTATATAGCTGATATAGAAAGTGATATGGCAGCAGAACAAAGAGCAAGAGCAACATATGAACATTTAATGGATATGACTGATGACATAGATATATTAGCACCACTATCATTTTTAAGGCAAAGAGAAGTAGTTCACTATCAAAGATTTAAAGAATTAAGAAATTATTATTTAGAAAAAAAGATTTAATCAATTAATCTTTTTTTTTATGTAAAAATAATGTATAATAATTATAATAATAAGGGGCGATAGTATGATAATTAGAAAACCTTACGCCATATTAATAAAAAACTTTAAATTAATTCATGCAATACTAACAGCTTGCATGATTTACTTAGTATATAAAACGTATGGAATTTTTAGTTACATTGGCGAATACATGAAGACAAATATGCTCGCTGTAGGTGAAGATTTAACAGCAGTTTTATTTGATGTAAAAATGTTTTGGCTTGCGGGAATTGTTACTGCAGGTCTTGTTGTCATGCTTGGAATTATGATTAGAAAGAAAAAACCTTTCTTATTTTATGTTGTAAATATTATTATTTATATAGCAACTTTAGGAGTTTATAGTTATTTATACGATACTATAAATTTTATTGAAGGTAATATAATTGAAATGACAGAAATGAAACTAGCTTACGATATAGCCATGATGCTTATGTTTGCACAAGGTATTTCAATGATACTTTCTTTTGTAAGAGCAATAGGATTTGATTACAAAAAATTCGACTTTGGAAAAGACCTAATGGAATTAGATATTCAAGAAGATGATGATGAAGAAGTTGAAGTAAGCGTTAATATTGAAACTAATGTTCTTCAGCGTGGTGTTAATAGGAAAAAAAGATTTGCTAAATATGTATATCTTGAAAATAAATTTGCTATTAATGTACTTATTTTCTTAGCAATATCTCTTATTTCTTTTGTTATTTATTTAAATACCAATGTTTATAATGTTGTTTATAATGAAGGAGATATGTTTCTTGCTTATGATTTGGAAATGGGAGTTTTAAAATCATATATAATTGAAAACGATTATCGTGGTAAAAAGATTGTTGATGATGGTGAAGTAATAATTGCTTTAGAAACCAACATTAAAGCATTTAATAGAAATCAAAGTTTAACTACAGCTAAAACGATATTATATGTAGATGGAATAGAGTATTATCCTGATGAAATAGAATCAAAAGACGCTATATTTGATTTAGGAAATACTTATTATGATGGAATTTTAGATTATGCTAGTTTTCAAAAAGTATTATTAGTATATAGCATTCCAAAAAATGATAGAAATAAAGAAATGACATTTAAATATATAAATGAATTTGAAACAAAAAAAGGAGCACTTAACCCAAAATATATAAATGTAAATTTAAAACCAATAAAAATAGATGAAAAACCAAAAAAAGAAAAAGTAAAACTTGGTGAAGAAATAATTTTAAATGAACTTAATTTAGGTGCTACTAAATTAAAGATAAATAAAGTTGAATTAAAAGAAGAATTCGTTTTGAATTATAAATTTTGTATAACAACTGATGATTGTTATCAATCAGTTGAATACTTAAGAGCACCACTTGCTAATACTAAGGATTTAGCACTTTTAAGAGTAAATGCAACATTAGAATTAGATGAAGAAATAGATATAGAAAGAATATATACTCCTTATAGTGTTATTAATTTATTTGGAAGTATAGTATACGAAAAAGATGGTAAAAAATATACTTTATCAAGTGGTTTCGAGAAGGTAGAACCTACAAAAATAAAGTCAGGTAACAATTATTATATTGCTTTAAACAAAGATGTATTAGATGCTGAAACGATAACTCTTATAATAAAAATTAGAAATAAAACATACGAATACAAAATAAAATAAAACGTATAAAATAGTGCAAATATTGTACTTTATATGTTATAATTTAATAATGGAGGGTATGTGATGAGACGACTAAAATATATACTTATGATTTTAGCTTTGTTTTTAATCCCAAATACCATTAGTGCAGAAGAGTGTTCGGTCAGTGAAATGAGTAGACTTAAAAAAATAGCAAGTAATATAACATCAAAATACGAATATACAGAAACTATTCCAGATGAAGGTTATGGTAGTGCTAAATTTAAATTTACTATAAGTAATGTTACTAGTGATGTTTATTTAACAGTAAAAGCAGGATATTATGATCAATATGGTAATGAAGCATTTAATTATCATTATCCTAACCAAAATAATCAAATAATAATTGAAAATCAACAAGATGGTAAATCGTATGCCTTTATGGTTTATGGTAATACACCAAATTGTAAAGATGATTATATTACTAAAATATATATTACAACTCCTGATTACAATGAGTTTTACATACATGATTTGTGCAAAGGTATAGAAGATTATAAATTTTGCCAAAAATGGGTTAAAACAAATTATTCTGAAGAAGAATTTGAAAGAGTTGTAAAAAAATATATTAAAAGTTTAGAAAAAGAGCCAACTCCAGAAGAACCAGACCCTGGTGATGAATGGTTCGTAAGTTTGATATCATTTTTAACTAAATATATATACTTAGTTATACCAGTTATAGTACTTTGTATAATAGGAATTCTATATTTAAGAAGTAAAGATGATTTTGATTTTAAAGTAAAGAATAAGTGAAGGTGAAAATATGAATTTAAGGAGAAAAAAGAAAATATTTTTATGTATGCTATTTGCAATAATGTTATTAAATATTAATGTTTATAATGTTAAAGCAGATACTGGTGGTGGACTTGAACAAGGTTCAGAAGCAAGTGGTGGTAGTGATCACCAACTTTGTCCTACATGTAAGATAACTTCTGACGGTTCATATCCATTTGGATATAGAATTTATACAACAGATCATTCTGGTGCTGTATTAAGTAGAAGTAATGTACTTACTCAAACATATGGTACTATCAAAATGTTTGCAGGATCTAAAGTAAGATCTGAGGCAGCAGGAGCAGGTGTTCCTGGCACAGTTCCAGCTAGTTATAAATCTGCTAATGGTCTTGGATTTACTAGTTGGTATTCTGGTACGCCAGCTAACTTCGACAGCGTTGTTAAATCACAGTTGAATTTGTGCAACGTAGGTGGAAATATGTTCCGAATTAAAAAAGCTGATGGTTCTTGCCCTGGTAATGAAGAAATGACAGATCCAGCATATGTTTCTCATATGCTTGGTGTATTAAATGCTTTCTTTGATAAAGTAGGGTTAGCACAAAACGCTGAAGCATTATATGAAAAATGGAAAACAGCAGCTAATGAAGATCAAGCTTATATTTATTTAGCAGCTGAAGGTTTATTATCATTTAAACAAAGTGGTGTTTTCTATGCAGGAACATGTACTGAACATGCTTACTGGTTACAGGCACAAAGTGATACAAACCAAAATAGAGTTCTTGCCGAATTATGTGCAACTGCAACATTAAAAAATTTTGATGGAGCAGGTTATTATAGAACAAGCCAATTTAATAAAAGCTATGAAAATTATTCTGGTTCAAAATGGACAGATGCTAGAACAGGTAATAAGAGTGGTGGATTAACTTCTGGTATAAGTACATTCGTATGGCGTATATCAGACTTATTCGGACCAAATAAATGTGCTACTCTTTCAGATCAAGAAATATGTAATGATGATAATTGGGAAGATTGCTGTTCTTGTACAAAAGCAGCACAATTAGAAGCAGAAGGAAAAGGTGATTATGTTTCGGATGATGCTAAAGATGAGTATAGAAGAACTCTTAATTATCCTACTTGTGCTGTAACACCAACGACTGCACCGGTTTGTGATTATGAATTGGAAGTTAAGGTTCCAACTGCTTGTGCTACTACAAAAAGTGGTAAAGTTTCAGATAAAGCAGAGTGGGGATGTATCTTCAAAAGTGATTCTCGAAGCAATGATACAACAGTTCAAACAAATTACAAGATATCAGGATTTAGTAATGATTACTGTACGATATATTGTCAAGAAGAAATAAATTATAATATGCCAGGTTCTGGTACTACAGTAACTGCAGGTTCTTGGTTTGAACTTGGTAGTTATTCAGGCGATGGTGTTTTAGGACCGGTTTCATATCAAGGTATTAAGACATGTCGTCCTACAGACAAAGCACAAAGTGATAAAGGTGAGATTAACCTTGAACAATTCTTAAAAGATTTAGCTCAAGTTGAAAAAGATATAATAGTAGCTTGGGATAAATGGCAATATGCAGAACTTCAACAAGAAGTTATTAATAATGCAACAGCACATTCTTGGTCAGCTACTTGTACTGATAGCTGGTGTACTGATAGAGATCCGTGTCCAACTGAAAAAAATCCTGGTAAAACTTGTTGTGTGGCCCATGACAGTTGCTCTGAACATAAAACAGGTACATATTATACATATGTTAATAAAACATATTATGGTTCAACATCAGGATATACTTCAAAAAGTACAGGTTTTTCAAATGGTTCATGTCGCTGCACATCTCGATGTGGCAAACATTGTGATGCAAAAGAAACAACTGATACAGCAGGTCCAAGAGCTAGATATATAGCATTGTTAGAAAAACGTGACAAAATGATAGAACAAATTAGAAAATGTAGTAGTTTCTATGATGAATATAATGAATTTAAACCTACTGTAGATTTCTACTATAAAGATTCAATATATGAACAAACAGTTACATTAGTAGGTGAAGGTGATGCAACTTCTAAGTCAAATTACTTTAAATTTGGTAATGCTGCATCAAGTCCAAGTGTAGGCACATCTGGTTTAACAGCTAGTCATAGTGTTAATGATGAGTCTACAGGTTCACCAAGTTATAAAGCTGATGGTACTGTAAATAAAGGTTATACAAAAAGTTATGTTGACCCTAATTTTGGCGCAGGTATTTGGGATTGTGGTACTTCAGTAACTAAAGCAAAATGTACTGCAAGAAAAACACTTATTTACCCAGAAAATAAATGGTGGGAACAAAAAACTACAAGAACATATAGTTTTATTCTTCCAGACGGATTAAATTACTATATTGATAAACCAAGTGGATATTCAAGTGATACAGCTACTGAAAATTACACATATATAGGAAAATCAAATTTACCAGTACATTATTCAACAAATCCTGGTACTTATGATTATAAAGTTATGGTTACTTCATTTGGTTCAAGTGATAAATTTACAAAGTATGTTATAAATGGTTCTCCATTTAATAGAGTTAATTATAAAAAAGATACAACATATCAATGTAATTACACTGTAGAATGTCAAAAAACTATAGTGTGTACGCCTGGTTCATGTGATCCTTCTTGTGATGATCATATAACTAGACCATCAGGGACAGATTTAATATATAGAACTATTTCATTATATTATCCATTCCCAGGTGAAAATGCTACTACAACAAGTTTACGTGCACCAGGATGGAACTGGCAAACTAGTATGAGTTATGATCCAGTAACATCATACATTTATCAAAATCGTGGTGTAGATTACTATGAAGTATACAGATTAGATCCAATGTACGAAGTTAATTTAACACCATCTCTAATGAGAAAAATTAGAGAATATAACAAACAACAAGAAAATGTGACTGGTACTTTCTATGTTGGTTCAAATGTCCAACCAGGAAAATCAATTAGTGGAAAACTAGGCTATTCAGATTTTACATTAACTTGTAAGACTGATGGTAGTGGTTCAAAATCTAGTGAATGTACTAGTGCAGTAATTAGAAGCTGGGGCGTTAAAGGATGCGCAATCAGTGGTTCTAGTGGATATTCTAACTGTGGAAGCACAGTTGCTTGGTAAGAGAGGAGTGAAAAAGTGAAACAATCATTTTGGGCATATTTTATAGTTGTTATTGGTATGATTGCAATAGGGTTTATCTTTCTATTTCAAACACTTACTAATACTGATGAACAATTAATGACATTATTAGATGAATCTACTCAAGGTGCTATGTATGACGCTCTTGATCTTACAGCTTATCGTGTTGATGGTGTAATAAGAATTGATAGAGAAAAGTTTGTTGAAAACTTCTTAAGAAGATTTTCAGAAAACGCTTCTCTATCGAGAACTTATAATATAAAAATCTATGATGTTAATGAATTACCACCAAAAGTAAGTATAAGAGTTAATACTACAGAAACAGGGAAACTTGTTTCTGGTGGTGGTTATCGTGATGAAGAATTAATTGATTATACAATTAGTAATTCATTAGATGCTATTTTAGAAACACCATATTAAAAGAAAGGAAGAGGTTTATGAATGATTTTATGAATAAAGTTAAAGGCTTTTTCAAAAATAAGAATGTTGTAACAATTCTTGGTGTTATCATTGTCTTAGCTTTATTATATTGGGGATATAGTTCCCAAGTTCAAAGTTCAGTTGTTCCAACTGAAGTACCTGTTGCTGCAAAAACGATTCAACCTAGAACTCAAATATCTTATGATATGATTGCTACAATTGAAGTTCCTAATATTGCAATAGCAGAAAATGTTTTCACTTCTAAAGAAATGATAGTAGGTATGTACTCAAATGTTAATACTATTATTCCAGTAGGAAGTATGTTTTATAGGGAAGCACTTATAACAAAAGGAGAATTACCTGATTCAGCTTTCTTTGATATTGATAGTGATCAAATTCCATTTATGTTTAATGTTACACTTGAAAGTACTTATGGTAACTCAATTTATCCAGGTAGTAAAATTGATATTTATATGAAAGCTAATGATGAAGATGATAGAGTTATGTTTGGTAAACTATTATCTGACGTTACAGTTGTAAGTGTTAAAGATGATATGGGTAATGACGTATTTGAAGATACTTCTGAAGAAAGAACACCATCTTACTTAATCTTTGGTTTAGATGATGATATCCATATTTTACTTAGAAAAGCAACTTATTTAGGTAATGTTGAACTTATTCCAGTTCCACATGGTGGTACTGTACCAAGTGAAGGTGAAATGAGAGTTTCAACTGAATACTTAAGAGAATATATAAACTCTAAAACAATCGTTCTTGAAGGTCAAGATGGTACTTCAACTGAAGAAGATGAAGAAGATACTGACAATAAAGATGATGAAAAAGAAAATGATAAAAAAGAGCAAAACGAAAGATAATTAAATAATATTAAAAAAATAAAAGGGGTGTGATGTTCATGGAAGAAAATATGTTCTCCCAGATTGACTTCGGACCTGTAGAAAAATACTTAGTAAATGACGATGTTACCGACCTTTCTTATAGTAATGGTGGTCAATTATGGGTAAAAACATTATCTAAAGGTATTTATCGAGAAGAGGATCCTGCAGTCAATAATGCTTTTATGGAAAAGCTTGCCTTTCAGTGTTCGAATGTAATGGGAAAAACATTTAATATGGCCCATCCTTTCCTAGATGCTGAAAGTGCAGAACTTCGTCTTAACTTTGTGCATGATTCAATTGCAAAAAATGGAATTGCTTGCGTTATTCGTAAAACTCCAGCAAAGATAAGACTTGAAAAAGGAAAATTATTAAAAGAAAAATATGTTGATTTAGATATACTAGAATTTTTAGTAAAATGTGTTCATGGTCATTGTAATATTATTGTTTGTGGAGAAACTGGTTCAGGTAAAACTGAGTTCGTTAAATATTTAGCAGCCCAAACAAAGGAAAATGAAAAATTAATTACAATAGAGGATACGCTTGAACTTCACCTTGATAGAATCTTCCCTCAAAGAGATATAGTTGCAATGAAAACTAATAATATTGCTTCTTATTCAGATGTACTTGTAACTTGTATGAGACAGAATCCAAAATGGATTCTTCTTTCCGAAGTTCGTAGTGCTGAAGCAGTAATGGCAGTTCGTAACTCTATTTCTTCAGGTCACTATATTCTATCTACAATCCATGCTGATAAAGCAGCATCTATTCCTAACCGTATGTATAGTTTGCTAGAAACAAACCAAGATATTGAACAGTTCTTAAAATCTATATATAGATATATTCAAATTGGTGTATATATAAGAGGTTATCAGGATAGAGAAACAAAACGTTTCGTTCGTGAAATTGCGGAAGTTTGTGAATTCCATGTTACTGAAAATAACGATGCAGTATATAATCAAATTTATTTAAAATCAACTACTGGTAATGTAACAAGAAAAAAACCAAGTAAATATCTAGTAGCTTATCTAGATGGTCAAGGTGTTACATTAGATCCAGATGAAATTAAAGATACATCTGAAGAAGGAAATAGAGGAATACAAAATTTCGATGATTTTGTAAATGAAACAAAAGAAAAAGAAGCTGAAAGTACTTCTTCAGAACCAAAGAAAGAAGAAAATACTTCGGCTACTGAAGTTAAACAACCGGCTGAAGTTCCAAAAGCGCCTGCCAGCAATAATGAACAGGTGCAAGAAGAAAAGCCAAAGCAAACAGTTATTACAGCTACTGAAACACTTGAAGATGATTCAAGCAGTGAAGCTGGTGTAGAAACTTTATCCTTTGAATAGAATAGGAGGAATTTATGACAAATTTAGTTTTTATATTATGTGCGGTTATAATTATATTTGTCTTTATCTATCGTAAAGATACTGGTGAAAATGTTTATAAATATATTTCGCGTCAAGCTAGAAATGTTTATGATAAATATGCTCCATATTCTTTCAAAGTTGTTAGAGAAAAGGTAAAAGATTTAGGGCAAGAATATACACCTAAACAATATGCAATTCAAATTGCAGTATTTGCTATATCTGCTGCTATAATTTCATATTTATACTTTTATAGTTTATTAGTTTCTATAATATATGTAATTTTAGCAGTATCTGTTATACCTTATTTAACATACTTAAGATGTAAGCGTTTATATAGTGAATTTATATTTGAACAAGTTCAAGTATATACAACTAATACTATTATGGAATTTGCTACAACACAATCATTTGTTAAAGCGGTAGAAGGTGTATATGAATCTGGTGTTCTTGAAGATCCTGTTAAAAGTGATGTTAAGATGATGCTTGATTTAGCATATACAAATGGTACTATTGAACAGTCACTAGAGTATATGAATGAAAGATATAATTTCTATATGGTAAAAAATATGCATCAACTTTTCTTACAAATTAATAATGAAGGTTCAAAAGATGCTGGAGATGCGCTTGAAAACATGTCACAAGATATAGATATGCTTGTTGAAAATGTATATCGAGATAGAATGGATAGAGCAGCATTCCACAAGAAATTCTTACAATTTGGTATTGTATTATATTTAATGATAATGTTAGTTCAATTCTTACTAGGTTCAGAAACTTATCTTGATATGCTTACTGAAATATGGGTTCAACTATTACTACATGGTATAGTTGCTATTAATACATATTTCTTAATAAGTGGTGAAAAATATTATAATGAAGATGTGGGGGCTGAATAATGGATAGTAATGGAATTATGTTTATTATTATTGGTGCAATTATTTTAGGTATATTTCATTACAACCAAGTAATTGATGCCAAGAAATTTATTCATGATGTTGAACCATATTTTAGATTCTTGATGGAAGATGATTATAAATTTTTATTAAATCTTAAATATGATGGAAAAATAACAGAAGAAGAAATTCAAAAATTATATAGAGCTCGTGTTAGAAATGGTTTAGTAACAATAGTTGTATTATTTATTGTTTTTCTAACCAAGATGAATTTCATGTATGCTTTAATTTGTATTATAGCTGGATTCTTAGTTTTTAAATCAGATTATAGTAGATTAAAAGGATATTATAAAAGAAATTTACATCAAATTAATTTGATGCTTCCATATTATCTAAAGAGTTTAGAAATTTTAATTCAACATTATACTGTTCCGGTTGCTTTAAATAGATCTATAGCAACTGCACCAGAAATATTTAAACCAGGTCTTTTAAAATTAACGGCTGCTATTGAAGCCGGAGATTCTACAGTAGAACCATATATGGCTTTTGCGCAAGAATATCCAGTACGTGATTCAATGCGTATGATGAGACTTTTATATCGTTTAGGATTAGGTTCACAAGAAAATAAACATGAACAACTTATGATGTTTTCTAGAACAGTTTCATCACTTCAAAATAAATCACGTGAGCAACGTTATAAATTAAGATTAGAAAAAATGGAAAATAAAACCATGATGATGCTTTTTGCAACAGGTGGTGGTATTATGTTTTTCATGTTATTAACAATGTTTATGATGATGGGAGTTTAAATAAAGAGTGTAAAGTTCTTTGCTATTTAAATTTCGATATGTTATAATGAATTTAATAAGGTAAGGTGGTGAGATAATGAAGGAAGCAGCAGGTGAAGCAAACTTAACAGTTATTGCGATTCTACTAATTGGTGTTATCGCAGCTGTAGTTACTCCAATGGTTAATAGTTATATGACTACTTCTGCTAAGAAAGGATGTTGTACTAACTACGGTGGTTACTGGGCTAACAACCAATGTAAAATGAGAAATGCAGCAGGTACTGAACAAACAGTAAATGCAAATCAATATTGGAACCAAAATGACAGAACTTGTAAATAAAAGAGTAGGGGATGTGTAATATATGCGTGAAAGTATAGGGAGTACAGTTTTATATAATATAATAATTGTGTTTTTGTCTTTGATTTTTGCTTTAATCTTAGGAACACTCGTATATTACAAAGCATTCAAAGTTAACAAGATGATTATTAATTCTATAGAAAAATTCGAAGGTTATAATGATCTTGCTAGAGAAGATATTGATCTTCATTTGAATTCAATTGGTTATCCTAGTAGGTATGCTGGAAACTGCCCTGTTAAAGATGGGGTAGCTCCAGCTACACCTATTAGTGACCAATATCGTTATTGTATTTATTTCTATGATAATGATGGTTCTTCAAATTATTATAGTTTTGGTGTTATATCATATATTACTTTTGAATTTCCGTTTATAGATGGAACTTTATTAAGTTTTCCAATATATACAAAAACTGATAGAATTTATAGATTTAATTAGTAAAGAGGTGTTTATCATATGAATGAATCTGTTTCAAATGCAATGGTGCTTACAATAGTTATCATCGTTATTGGTGTATCGTGTGGTATTACACTTTTTTCTTTAGGTTATTCTAAAACATATAAGATTAAGAATAAAATAATAGATATTATAGAAAAACACGGCACTTATAACGATGGAGATGTTAGAGATGAAATCGAAGCATACTTACGTAGTGCTAATTATTCTAGTGAAGCTAACTATACAGGTGGAGATGGAGCATGTCCTGCTATGGATGGTGTAGCTGCCATTAACACACTTAGAAACTATAGATATTGTATATATAGACATCAAACTGTAAAAGGTGATTATTATACAGTTAAAGCATATCAAACTTATAATTTTCCTTTAATAGGAGATATAATTAAAGTTAGATATTCTATTACTGGTGATACACAAGTATTATTGGAATTACAGCCATAATCAACTTAGATTTTAGGAGGGAAATTTTAATGAATGTTATTGTTTCAAATAAGTATCAAGCAATGTTAGAAACATTAGATATTGATATAATTAAGAGTTTAAATGGCGAATATGAAGTAGATGAAATAGTAAAAAGTTTTTCTAATTTTTATTTCCAAAGAATGATTTTAGATATAACTGCAATTAAAGATTATAAAGATATTAAAAATCTTCAAAAATTATCTATCTCATTAGATATGAATAAAGTTATTCTATTATTAGATGATTCTCCTGAAAGTACATCAGCTGAATTTTTATCAAAACTTATTTCAATGGGAATTTATAACTTTACAAAAAATGCTGAAGGTATTATGTATTTATATAATTCTCCTAATTCATATAGAGACGTGGCTCATCTCCAACAATTAGAGGTAGAAGTTCCAGTTCCTCAAGCCCAAGGTGGTACTGAAGTTATTCATACAACTTCCGGAGCTAGAATTCTTGGAATTAAAAGTATGACTAAAGAAGGGGGAGCTACAACTTTAGCATATCTAATGAAAAAGGAACTTGAAAATAATTACACAGTAGCAGCTATTGAAGTTGATAAAAGAGACTTTATATTCTTTAATACAAAAGAACTTATTAGTACTACTAGTAATGAAATTGGTAATGTAATTGCTAAAAACAATGAATATGAAGTTCTTATTGTTGATATAAATGGTAGTAAATCAGCTGAAGCTTTATGTCATTCAGTTATTTATTTAGTAGAACCTTCTACTATAAAACTTAATAGAATGATGATGATTAGTTCAAGAGTATTAAGTGATTTACGAGATAAAAGAATTGTATTAACAAAAAGTTTATTAAATTCAACAGATGTTAGTGAATTTGAATATGAATCAGGATTAAAGGTATTTTATAATTTACCACCTCTAGATGATAGAGTGAGTGGAAATCCTGATGTTAATAAATTGCTTATTAGACTTGGTTTTGATAGGCAACAAGTTAGTGAATAATTATTGACTTATCATAGTTGATGTTATATAATTATTTTAGATATGGAGGTATAAGCATGATTAACTTTTTAGATGTTTGTGGTACTTATTTAGGTGGAGCAGGTATTCCAAGTAACTTGGCTTATATTATTTACTTAATTGTAAGATTAATCCAAGTAGTTGTTCCAATTCTTCTTATCGTTTGGGGTATGCTTGACTTAGGTAAAGCAGTTATGGCTCAAAAAGAAGATGAAATTAAAAAAGGTCAACAAACTTTTGTTAAAAGACTTATAGCTGCTGCAATCGTATTCTTCGTAGTATCAATTGTTAAGTTATTAGTTGGTCTAGTAGGTGGCGATTCAGACGGCACTATGATGTCATGTGTTCAAGCTATTTTAGATTGTAGTGACGCTTCAAGTTGCTCAGGTGGCTAGGATTTAAAAATATCTAGATTAAATCAATAATAATATTTATTATTGATTTTTTTTGTGCTATAATA
>JAFTYN010000050.1 GCA_017461465.1 Bacilli bacterium | reverse complement strand
TCTTCTTTTTTGGGGACCATTTTTAATAAGTTATCTTTATCTATCATATAATCTTCCTCGCAGGTATTATACCATATAAAAAAGGAAATTACTTTCCTTTTATCTTAATATAAATTCATTATCTTGAATATCAATTACAATCTTAGAATTATATTTAATATTATCATTAATAAGATTATTAGCTATTAATGTTTCAATATTAGCACTTACATATCTTTTTATAGGTCTAGCTCCAAAAGTTTCATCATAAGAATTATTAATAATATAATTTCTTGCTTCTTCAGTAAGTGTAATCTTAATATGTTTATCACTCAATCTTTCTTCTAATTCAAGTATAATCTTATCTAAAATAGAATATACAACTTCTTTTGATAAACTATTAAATGTAATTATTTCATCAATACGGTTTAAAAACTCTGGTTTAAAAGTTTTTCTAAGCTCATTATTAATTAATTCATCACTATCTATATTCTTATCCAAAATATATTCACTACCTAAATTAGAAGTCATAATGATAATTGTATTTTTAAAATCTACTGTTCTACCTTGTGAATCAGTAATTCTTCCATCATCAAGTATTTGAAGCAAAATATTAAATACATCTGGATGAGCTTTTTCAATTTCATCAAAAAGAACTATGCTATATGGATTTCTTCTTACTGCTTCTGTAAGCTGACCCCCTTCATCATAACCTACATATCCTGGAGGAGCTCCTAATAATCTAGAGACATTAAAACTTTCCATATATTCACTCATATCAATTCTTATCATATGTCTTTCATCATCAAAAAGTTCATACGCAAGAGTTTTTGCTACTTCAGTTTTACCAACTCCAGTAGGTCCTAAGAATATAAATGAACCAATTGGTCTTTTTGGATCTTTAATTCCTGCTCTTGCTCTTATAATGGCATTTGATACAATATTTATAGCACTATCTTGTCCTTTTACTCTCTTTTTCATATTTTCTTCTAAATGAAGTAATTTTTCTTTTTCTCCACCTACTAATTTACTGATAGGTATATTAGTCCACTTAGAAATAATTAAAGCAATACTTTCATCATCAATTGTGTCGCTTAAGATATCTGACTTATTATTTTTAAGTAATTCATCAAGTTCTTTTTCTAAAGCTGGTATACTTCCATGTCTTAATTTAGCAGCTGTTTCTAAATCATAACTATTTTCAGCTTGTTCTAACTTGAATTTACTTTTTTCAAGTTCTGCTTTCTTTTCATTGATAAGATTATTTATTTTCTTTTCTTCTTCCCAAGCTTCTCTAAGACTTCTTTCTTCTTCTTTTAATTTATCTATTTTATTAGTTATATCTTCTAAACGTTTTTTAGATAAATCATCTTTTTCTTTTTTTAATGAAGTATATTCTATTTGAAGAGACATAATCTCTCTAGTTAGTTTATCTAGTGAAGCTGGCATAGAATCCATTTGTACCCTTATAGTTGCACACGCTTCATCCACTAAATCTATTGCCTTATCTGGTAAGAATCTATCTGTTATATATCTATCTGATAAAGTTGCTGCTGACACTAAAGCACTATCTTTAATATTAACACCATGATATACTTCAAAACGATGTTTTAATCCTCTTAATATAGTTATAGTATCAGATACAGTAGGTTCTAATGCTATTACTTTTTGAAATCTACGCTCTAAAGCTCCATCTTTTTCAATATACTTACGATATTCGTTTAAAGTAGTAGCACCTATACAATGAATTTCACCTCTAGCAAGCATTGGTTTAAGCATATTACCTGCATCCATAGCCCCATCAGATCCTGCTCCAACTATCATATGAATTTCATCTATAAATAAAATTATTTTACCATCACTATCTTTTATCTCTTTTAATACTTTTTTTAGTCTTTCTTCAAATTCACCACGATATTTAGCACCTGCTATTAATGCACCTAAGTCAAGTTCCCATATCGTTTTATCTTTTAAACTATTAGGAACATCGCCTTTAACTATTCTTTGAGCTAAACCTTCTACTATAGCAGTTTTACCTACCCCAGGTTCACCAATTAAAACTGGATTATTTTTTGTTTTTCTAGATAAAATACGTGTGATACTAGCAATTTCTTCATCACGTCCTATTACCGGATCAACTTTATTATCTTTAACACTTTTGACTATATCACGACCATATTTTTCCAAAACATTTTCATCTTTATTTTCAAATTCCATGTTATAGCCTCCTTCTCATTAAAAAAGTGAATGATTTACATCATCCACTTTAATTATATCACTATTTTAGCACTTGTCAATAGCGACTGCTAAAATGATATTCTTTAACTTTAGGTACAAATTTAATACATCCACAATCTTGAATCATATCATATTCTTTACCTGATTTAGATAGTTCATAACTTACTATATCTTTTACAGTTAATTCATTACCATCTTGTTTCATCATAACGGTATAATATTTTTTAATTAATTTTATAATAATTCCATTAATTGAATCTGTAATCTTACCAAGATCTTTATATAATTTATCCATATTAAAATCTCTATTATTTTTAAACTTAGCTTCTTCATATTTTTCTACATTAAGTTTATGTTCACTTAATAAATCAATTAAACTCTGCATATCTATTTCATATCCTATCTCTTCAGTATTTGTATTTTCTATAAAGTAAAATACACGTGAAAGGAAAGTTCTATGATCTAGACATACAAATAAGAAATATAAATCATCTATTTTTTTATTTGCAAATGTATCTATAATTATTATTTCTTTTATTGATTCTCTATCTATTTTTTTATAAACATATCTTTCATCTATATGACCACTTTTGTCATATGGAAGGCCTGTTTCATAAGATTTAGATCTTTGATTATTAGGAAG
>JAFTYN010000049.1 GCA_017461465.1 Bacilli bacterium | reverse complement strand
TTACTTACATATTCATTATAGAACCAACCAAAAGCATCTATTAATACAAGGATAGTAAGTATTGCTAGAAATAAAATCTTTTGAAAGATTTTACCTTCTAATTCCGTAATTCTGTTTTTACTTTTTTTCTTAAATATATTTTTTAAACTTTTCTTTTCTTTAGGTGAAGATATAGATAATATTACATTAACTACTGAACTTTTGCATGAACCAAAAAAATTACTAATTTTATCAATTATATTTGTATTTTTCTTTTTTCTTTCAAATAGTTTCATTCTTCACCTTCTAACTACATAAACTTTAATTAATTTTTTTCACTAAATTCTTTTTCTAATTCTTCAAACCCTATTATTTCAGGAACTTCTACTTTTGTATTTTCCATTATTGGAACAGGATTTGGACTAACTGGCTGCTCTACTATAACAGGCACTGGATTAACCTTTACTACATTAACTACTGGATTTGCATTTATTTCATTTACATCTATATTAGTAGTTGTATTAGGATTATTACTATTACTTATTAGTTCATCTAGTAACCTATTTTCTTCCTCTATTGCAGCTTGTTCTTCTTCTTCTGTAAGTTTTCTTTTTTCTTTTATCCTATCTTTAATATCAATTATCTCACTATAATAAATGTATATAAGCGGAATAACTATTAATAAAATAAAACCAAATGTATTTCTTATAATTTTACTTATAATACTAAAGAATATAAATTTATAAATTACAACACCATATACTTGATCATCATATACTGCAGGATCTAAAGCAGTATTAGCTTCTCCTCTTGTATAAAATATTGTATGATTATCTTCTTCTTTTATTTGTTCAACCTTGTGAGTAATTATTTTACCTTCAAAATCACCTGACATACCTTTGTATGAAACAATATCTCCAAAAGTAATATCTTTTATTGGTTTTTGTTTAACTAGTATTACATCACCTATTGTAAGTTCAGGTGCCATACTATTAGAAACAATAACAAAAGTCCTATAACCAAATATACCATTACTATTAGGAAATATTCGTTGATAGACTGTTATTAATATGAAGCCAATTAATATTATAAAAACTATTATCTTTAAAATATTAAGTATTACTTTAACTACTTTATTACTTAATATTTTATCAAATATTTCCTTCATAGTACCTCCTATTATGGTTTAACAAACATTATTCTTCCTATTTCTAAAGAAGTATCTGCTATTTCTATTGTAGCATCTTCATCTATTTTTATATACCAGTTAAGTGAAATTGTACTTTGTGCTGGTATTTTAAATTCTTTAAAAAATTCAAATGAATAATGTGTGTCTTTATCTTCTAATCTTTCTTCCATTGCAAAACTAAATTGTTCTGGATTAGTTCCTGCAAAAATAACATGTTTTTTTAGTAAGTCAACATCTCCTGATATTAATGTAAATATAATATTGGTTGATGCTTGTACTTCATTTTTATTTGTAATATCAAATCTATATCTTTGATATTTGCCTGGTTCCATTAAATCTATATTAATTAATGGTTCTGAGTCTAATTGTGATTGCTCTATATATTCATTATTTTTAAGAACAAATAGTTTAACATCAATATCACTATCTGTAATTATAAATTTTTTATTATAATCAATTGTTTCGCCAATTTGTGGCTCTGTAAGCATCCACCCATATGCAATCCCTAATAACATAATAACAATTGATACATTTAATAATATGTTTGCTATGTTTTTAGTCTTATTCTTTTTCTTTACCATATTATCCAAAATTTACTGGGGTTGCATATGATTCAGTAGTAGAGCCATCACTTGCAGCTTTATATCTTACATAAACTGTATTATAACCAACAAATGTCATATTAGGATTAGTTACTGCATTCCATGTTGTTGTAGATGTATTTGTAGTAGCCCACTCCATTTCTGTAGTTAAATTTGTAATTGTATAATTATTAACATTAGCATATACGTTTGGTGCATCTCTTAAGATATTAGCACTTCCAAATTTAATTACAGCATCTAAAAATGTACTTGCTATTGTATTTGTACAATCTACATCTCCACCTTCTAACCAAATCTTAATATTTACTTTAATCATTGTATTAGCAGGTAATGTAAAAAATATACTATCTAAATCAATAGGATCTTCATCACTATTAGATCTTCCACCATCTTTATAAGCATATTCTCTAACTAATTGATTTGTATAGAATGTCGGATCTGTATTACCGTAAGTAAAATCTCCTTCTTTGATAATTGCTTTTGTTGTATAGTCATCTGTTATACCATTTTCTGGTGTTTCACCAAATATAATAGTTGTAGCTTCTCCATTAAAACTATAAGAAACTGATAATCTAATAGAATTGGAAGCTGGACCATCAAATATAGTATCTCTATGAAGATAAACATGTTTAGGCATATCTTCAGTTTGTAAATAAAAGTCATAATCTACATAACCATTAGCTATCATTTGTTCTGCACTATTATTTACAGGTGGCAATAATACATATTTTGGATTAGTCATTGTTAAACCTTCACCAAAATCTATTGTATAAAAGTCTAATGCACTTGCACTTGATACTTGTTTTAGTTCAAATTCATCAAAATCTGAAATGATAGTATTTAAGTTAACATTTGTTCTTCCTGCACTATCAGCTTGTAATTTAATAACTAGCCCTTCTGCTGCTGCTACTTTTATCTGACTTTCACTAATACTTGGGTTAGATTTTTCTGCAAACCAAGAATATGATGTAGCAACAAAAGCTACAGTTAACCCGATTAGAAAGACTATTTTAAATACTGTTTTCTTATCCATACTATCACCTCTTTTTTAAAAGTTTAATATTTTATAATTTGAAGCAAAAGCTTTTCCTGTTTCTTTATATCTTACCCATACTTCTGCTCCAGGAGAAAATGTTGGATTATTATTACTTGAATATGGGATCCAAGTTAATCCTTTATCTGCTGTATATTCCATTGTATTTACATAACCTGATATTGTATTACCATTTACTAGTACGTTAGGTATTTCAGTATTTTCTTCTTTTGTGATGGCTGTAAAAAATAATTTTAATTTAAATTCTCCACCAATTAATGGAGTTAAAGCATCTCTATCATTTCCTTCAACCCATACTCTTATAGTTAGTGTACCAACAGCTGAACTTTCACCTTCTGGCACTGTTATCTTTATTAAATGTGGATCCCCGTTGGCATTTTTTCCCATATTAGTAGCAGAAATTATGTCTTTAATGTTTGGAACTTTTTCTTCTTTAAAAGTACCATTATCTTCTACTTTAATATAAGTATATTCTTGAACGCTATCAGAAGTAATCGAAGCATGATATTTATCATCACTATCTAAAGTAAGTTCTATATTCTTATTTGGAGCCCATACTAAACTAGTATTATTAGTAATTCCATTTTCATCATTAGCAATAAAAGCCATTCTAACAGAACCGGCTATTAAATCACGACTAAATTCACCATCACCACTTTGATTTTCAACATCAGGACCAATTAATTCCTCTTCAGTTCCACCTGCTACAGGATTTACTGATGATTCTGTATCTAAAAATATATAAGTACTTGCTTCTGTTTTAAACAATACTTCAAATTCTAGATAATCTTCATTACGAGTTGCAGGAATAAAGGCAACTGGATTACCTACTACTGTTTTTGCACCGGCTTTATAGAATTTTAATCCATCGCTTGTAACTTCATTATTAAACTGTAAATCTGCTGCTATTGCTAAATCTGCAGTACTACTCCAACTTTCTCCACCATCTGTTGATATAACAACATTATTGGTTTTTGATATTGCAACACCATAGCCTTCTACCTCGCTACTATCAAAAGTAACAAACCATGCATATGTTGCAAAATAAATAGATGCTATGATAACAATAAGCTTAAAAATAGTATCAAATATACGTTTTTTC
Source organism: Bacilli bacterium (assembly GCA_017461465.1). Classification (GTDB taxonomy): domain Bacteria; phylum Bacillota_I; class Bacilli_A; order RF39; family UBA660; genus RGIG4266. The sequence continues at coordinate 10,489 of JAFTYN010000049.1, read as the reverse complement.
TTCTTTTGTTTCATAACATCTATCTCCTTTATTTAAGTAAATCAATGCACTTTTGTGCAGCACTAGCATGTCTTCTTGCTGTCCTTGTTAATTCACTTAATATTTTTCTTTCGTGCTTTTCTTGTTTTTCTTTTATTTCTTTATACTCATCAGTAATAATTTTTTTAAAATCTTTTAATGTTACATCTTTGTTTTCTTCATTAAATTTTTCAAGTAATTTTCTAATATAAAACTTATTAACTTTTTCTTCTTCTTTTTTCTTATCAGATAAATTGTCCATTAAAGAATAATTTACATAGTAACTTGAATCAAATTTTTCTTTTAATTCTTTATCATCTTCAATATTCTTTTTATCAACAACATTATCTTCTTTTACTTCTGGATTTCTTTCCATGTAATTCCATAGTTCTACTGCTTTTTGGAAATTAGGATTTTTTAAGATAACATTTGTTTTTCTAATTGGTGATCTAACTAGTGGAATATGAAGTTTATCTAAATTTTGATAAAACTCTGAACTCATACAATCAGCTAAATCATTATGAATTCTTTCTACTCTTTGTGCAATAGTCATTCCACCATCTGAACCATTTTCAAATCTTATATCACTAAATCCTAGCTCTAAAGATATATTAACTTTTTTTGTTCCTAATTTAGTAGAACCATTATATTTTAATGTTTGTATATCCCTTAAAGAAGAACCTTTAAGCATATCACCTTGTCTAACTGATAAATAAAGTTTCATGTTTTGAAATAATGAATATATAAATCTATTTTCATACATATCAAATGTTTCTTCTTTATTAATATTTAAAATTTTAGAAGGTTTTACATCACCTTTTTCAGGATCATAATCTTGAATTAAGTTCGTATGTTGTGTTAAATGCTTAATACTTTCTACCGTTACTTTTTTAGCAAGTTCTACTTTTACTACTTCTTCTTCGTTCATAATGAATTTTTTAGGAGCTTTAACAATGTTAAATAAGTATGGCATTACTTCTTCCATTACACTTAACCATTCATAATCATACTCATGTTTTTCATAGTCTTTTGAAAAAGACACTTTAGTTTCAGAATTTTGAAGAAATTTACCAACAACTTCTTCATCTATTTGATTAATAATGTCATTAATTTCATTCATAGACTATCCCCTCTTTATTATACTAATTTCTTTAATCTATTTAGATATTCTTTGCATTCATTAAAATTTTCTTTACCAAAGCATGTATCTAAAAATTTCAAGAATCCATCTATTTCATCTCTAATATATGATAAGTTTAATTGTTCAAACTTACGTAATATTTTTTTTGCGATAAAATAATCTACACCATCTATTTCTTTTCCACCACATGCTACATATACAGGAACAAAGTCTCTCATATGTTTAACAATACGGTTACCAAATGCTATACGGAAATGTTTAATTACATAATCATCCATTTCATTTACTTTGGTCATTATTTCTTCTGAAATAGCATATTTTTCTTTAGCTTCTTTAAATAAACCTTCCAAATATGTACTATTTATATCAAGTGCATCCATAGGAATTGGTTCAAATACTTCACCTTTATCATTAATATCTATTGGCATAGCACGGTCATAAACTTTATCTGTTACCATGAATGTAGAGTCATCGTTATTGATTGTTCCTACATACCACATGTTACCAGGTATTTGAAGTTTACCATCTACTAATCTTTTTGGATCCGTTGGCCATGAACTAGATACCATTTCTATTTTCCATTCATCACGGCTAGGCATTTCAAGAATAGATAACATTTCAGCAAAATAATATTCCACACGGGCGATATTCATTTCATCTAGTACTGTTATATATACTCGATCATCATAACCTGCCTGATACATTTTTTTTAGTACTTCTGTTTCATTAAACTTTTTAGTAAATTCATTGAAATAACCGAAAAGTTCTGTTCTATCACGCCAAGAAGGCTGAACTGATGCAATAGTTGCATCATTCTTAAGAAATTTTCCCCAAGCATATGCTAAAGAAGTTTTACCTGTACCAGAAATACCTTGTAAGATAACAAGTCTTGTTGAAGCTATAGCTGAAACAAATAGTCTTACCATTTCTGATTTATAATATAAACCTAATTTAGAAGCTGCGAAGTTTCTAAAATGCTCTACTAATTCAGGTAATGTAAATGTATTATTATAATTTTCAACTACATAATTTTCATATTGTTTATCTATTTCAGATAATTTAAAGAATCTTATATCAGTATTTGGATTAGCTTCAACTTCTTCTCCTTCTTCACCGATTGGATTTCCATTTTCATCAAAAACAACATTTTCTTCTGTCTCACTATTAGGTTTTAAGCCAAGTTGTGAAACTTTCATTGCATATAACTGTTCTTTTTCTTTTGTTAGTTTTAATACATCTTGATTTAGTTTACCAATTTCTTCAAGCATATCTTCTTGTTCTACTAAACTTTTACGTAATCTAAAGTACTTTTTAAAAAGTAAAAAGCCTAAGAATATAATTAATACCATAAGTGCAATCACTACTATTATTGCAACAATAGCTAGAATCCACTGACTTATACCAAATTCACCTGAATAATCTTTAATAACTGATATATATGCAGGAATATCAAATATTTTTGCTATACCTGTTGCAAAACCTTTTATTATATTCCAGATTCCTTCAAATAATTGTGACATAAAATCAAATAGAAATCTAAAAAACACACCCATGCTATTCACCTCTCTTTTTACCTTTTAAAAAGCATATAAATTATGCTTTTTATTGATTTATTTGTGTTTGTTCTTGTACTTGCATTTGTTCACCTGTTTGCATTTGAACATTTTGTTCTGCTGGCATTTGAACTGGCATTTGAGCCGGCATTTGAACAGGAACGCCTACTGTAGCAGGTACAGGCGCCTGTACACTAGCTTTAAGTGTTTCTAATTCTTGCATTGCTTCTTCTTTCTTTGTTTCAATTATAAGAACTATGAAAGTATATAATTGATATACAAAGAATATAAATAATGGTAAGATTACAAAAATTAAGAAACCAATTTGTGATTTTAAGAATGTAAGTACATATCCAACTATAGCGCATCTAGTTCCGTCATAAACTGAAACTATATCTCCAGGGGCTACTTCAGTTGGATCGATAGAGTTATTATTATCACCTTTTGTTACATATGAAATAATACCATTACGATTAAGTACTGTATCAATTCTATGTGTTTTAACAATTAATTTTTCTTGTTCTATAGCAAAGAAAGAAATTATTGTCCCTTTTTCTAATACTGTAGAGCCATCATATTTTTTAGTGATAATTAAATCTCCCGTGTTTATAGTAGGTTCCATTGAAGCTGTTTGTATACTAAATGGTATATATCCCATTACATTTGCTATACCTTTTTCTTTTGTACTTAAAGATACAACAGTTACACAAGCAGCGACAATGATTACTGACCACATAAGAACATTACCTAATACGTCTAAAACTTTCTTCATTTTGTTCTTCATATTTCACCTACTTATCAAATTATGCTACTTTAGTAAATTTAATATTGAATGTTACATCAGTACCAGATGCATCATTTTCACAGTCAACATCTTGACCTTCAACCCATGCATAAATTCTTACTTTAGTAATACCTGCATTAATTGTAAATAATGTTGAAGTTCCTGTTGGTGCAGTCCCTGTTTTTATTGTTGGTGTTACAGTTTGAAAATATGTAGTATCACTACTATTTAAAGGAACATTAGCAGCTACCGGAATGATAGCATTTACTCCTTGATAGTTAGCTACTACTGAAGTTGCATCAATTGAAATACCATAATTATTTGCAGCATTTGCTATACCTGAAGTTGTATGAGCGTTGTTATTTGGTTCCCAAATAATTGCACTAGTTGCTCCTGTTAAAGCAATAGCATCAGAAGTAGCACCATTAGCAACATTTCCTTCAACTAAGAAAGCAAGACGAGCAGCATTTTCTAGTCCTTTACTTGCAGAACTAGTAACACCTGCATCTTGAGTCAAATATAATTGAGTTTGTGCTGATGTTAATAAGAAAACATCAAATGCGATAAAATCTCCTGTTGCCCCAGCTTGTTCAACTGTAGCTTCTGCTGATAAAATTTGAGCTCCTGTAGTTGGGTTCGCTCCAATTGAACCTTTATACATTAAAAGTTTCCCATTTGCTACAGTACCAGCAGTTGAAACTGGAACTAATGAATCAGGAACTTGATTAACATGTCCTGTATAAGCAGCTCCTTTAATATCTTCTACAGTAAGTGCAGCTTTCCAAGTTGCAGCATCCATAGAAATTTGAATACCATCTGCAGCAGTTACGTTAACATTCAAACCTGCCATAGAAACAGTTGAATTTTGAGTAAACCATGCATAAGATGCTGTTGTTAATGCAATAGCTGTTATTAACAACATAATAAATGCAGAATATAATTTTTTCTTTTTCATAACTTTCTCCTTCTCACTATGAATTCATTATTTCTTTTATTAGAAGAGTCATTTTCATTTCTCCTCCTATTATGTCATCGATACATTCAGGATCTTCTCCTTCAAGCCATATTACTATGGTATATTTATCGACTTCATTTGGTTTAAAATCATTTCTATCATCTTTAAATACTTGCCAGCTAGATAAAAATGATGTTGTACCCTTTTCTGGAACGCCTGCTTTACTTAATTTAGCATAAGTTGTTTTTTCTCCATTTACGTATAAAGCAACACGTACGGCCTCATCTACATCTTTTATTACTGAATCAATTTGTAATTCTCTATAATAATTAACATCGCTCTCACCTTCATTTTTAATAAAAAAAGTATAAGCAATATAATTATCACTACTATGATCACCTTCATATGCTGTTGCTATATCATCAGGAAGCCAACTTTCAGTAATATTATCCATGTATTCTAAACCTTTAACTTTAATATTTAAATAACTATCTCTAAAGTCTGAATGAGGAGATAATTGTATACTCCTTTCAGCTTTCAAGTTAGGATCTAAACTTATTGTGAAGAAACCTCCACTATTAATAACATATAAGGCAAGGTATAAAATTGATAAGAATAATAATATAAAAACTATAGCAATTTTTAAAAATTTTATTCTTACTTGTCTTTTATATATTTCATCTGAAGTAACTTTTACTTTTAAATTATTCTTCATAATCTTCCTCTAATAGTTCATCTATTATTTCAGCTTCTTCAAACGGAATATAATCAAACATACTATGTTCATCTTCTATAATCAGTTCTAATTTTTTATCTAAAGCGAATTTTTTTACATCCTCTAAATTAGTTTTAATTTCATTTGTAGAGAATAAGTATTTAGCATTTCTTTTAATTTTAGAATCATTATCACTTATTGATTTAATATCACTTATTGCAATATTTATACCTGTTGAAGTCAGTAAATCATCTATTTTAATAAAGTTTTTATTATATTCTTTAGCGCCTATTATTAAACAAATTCTCTCTTTGATAAAATCAATTTCCAATAATTCTTTAAGGCGAATAAAATTCATTTTTTTATCAAAATATTTAGGTGGCATCTTAATAAAATAAATAAAGTTATTTTGTCTAGAAAATAAATTTTTCAAAACTTCTACTCCAACTAATTCAATTGTTGCATTTGCGAATTCTACACTAATATCATTTTTATACAATATTTCATTCATTTCCATTCGATTATACATATGATCTTTTTTAGTAACATAATCAAATCTTGAATAAGTTAATACTTTAGATGTAGTAGAATTAATAACTTGATAACTTATTTCAAATGGAGATTCACTTAAAGCTTGTTTAGCTTTAATAAAATTATCAATATTTAATTCTACTTTTTCTTTTAAGAATCTATTTTCTTTTGGAAATAAATTAATTAACTCTTTATTAATCTTATCTTTATATTTCTCACTTAATATTTTTATGGCTTCATCATATGTTTTTGCTTCACCATATATAGGATCTACAAGTTCATCTAATTTAAGCATTAAAAATAATGTATCTGAAATAAATATTATATTTTTGATATATGCTGGTCTATCTTTGATTTTTTCTAGATATACCATGTGTTCTAAAATTTGATAAAGCATTTTAGCTCTAGATTCATAAGAAATTTTATTATCCTCTAAAAAATCTAAAACTTCATCAGAAGCAATGTCCATAAGTTCTTTTTTATAAAAATAAAAATCTTTAAAATAATTTGATATACATTTTTTGAATATCCCTTTATCTTGTGGTTTTGAAACATTAAGTGTTTCTAGGACAATAAATGTATAATCTACAATATTTTTAATCTTCCGATTATACGATGTATTAATCATGCTTATCCCCATACATCACCCGCCTACTATGAACAATACCATTATACTACAATTTGTCAATATATTCAACTATCTTAACTAAAATGAGAAAACAAAAAAAGACAAGAAAACTTGTCTTTAAAATAATGATAATTGACTTGATTCATCCATGTTATCAAGCATTCCCATTGCACGCATTTTATCTATTAAAGTTGATGATACTTTACCACGTTTTTGTAAATCTTCAATACTGATGAAGGCTTTTTCTTCACGTTCTTTTACTATTGTTGTAGCAACGTTATCACCTAGTCCATCTAGTGTTCTAAATGGTGGTATTAAAGTTTTACCATCATCATCAATCAAGAAATCACTAGAATGACTTCTCATAACATCAACTTTTCCAAATCTAATACCACGTGCGGTTGCTTCTAATGCTATCTTTAATGTTTCAAGTACACTATTTTCTTTATTTGTAGCATCATAACCTTTGTTATTAATTTCAACTATTTTATTTCTTATAGCATTATATCCTTTTGTCATTACATCGATATCAAAATCATCTATTCTACTAGTTAAATATGATGCATAGTAAACAGCTGGATAATGAACTTTAAAGTATGCGATTCTAAATGCACTTATTACATATGCAGCTGCATGAGCTTTTGGGAACATGTACTTAATCTTACTACATGAGTCAATAAACCATTCAGCGATACCTGCATCTCTCATTGTTTGAACATGTTCTTTCCAAGTTTCTTTATCTTTGCTAGCTTTTCCTTTACGAACAAATTCCATTATTTTGAATGCCTTAATTGGTTTAACACCATTATACATAAGGTAAACCATGATATCGTCACGACATCCTATAACTTCCGAGAATGGGACAATATTATTTCTGATAAGTTCTTGGGCATTACCAAGCCAAACATCAGTACCATGTGATAAACCAGAAATTTTAATAAGTTCTGAGAATGTTTTTGGTTTTGTATCAACTAACATTCCTATTGTAAATGGTGTACCAAATTCTGGTATACCAATCGTTCCAGTTTCGCACATTATTTCTTCTTTAGTAACTCCTAAAGGTTCTGGAGATAAGAAAATTCCCATAGTTTCTTTATCATCAAGTGGAACTTTAGTTACATCCATACCAGTTAAATCTTGTATCATTCTAAGTTGTGTAGGATCAGAGTGACCTAAAATATCTAGTTTTAATACATCTTGATCGATAGCATGATAATCAAAGTGTGTAGTTCTCCATGCTGAAGTAGGATCATCTGCAGGATATTGAAATGGTGTAAAATCAAATACATCCATATAACCAGGTATAACAACTATACCTCCTGGATGCTGACCAGTAGTTCTTTTTACACCTGTACAGCCTACCGCTAATCTTTCTATTTCAGCACTTCTTTTTACAATTCCTCTATCTTCATAAAAACCTTTTACAAAACCATATGCTGTTTTTTCTGCTACTGTACCGATTGTTCCTGCACGATATACATTATCAGGTCCGAATAATACTTTTGTATATTCATGTGCTGCTGCTTGATTAAGATCTGAGAAGTTTAAATCTATATCAGGAACTTTGTCAGCATTGAAACCTAAGAATGTAGCAAATGGCATATCTTGTCCATCTTTATAAAGTCTTTCACCACATTTTGGGCACATTTTGTCAGGAAGGTCAAATCCAGATGAATAAGTAGCACCTAAAGAATTGCCATTATCATCCTCAAAAATACTAGTTTGACATTTTAAACATCTATAATGGGCTGGAAGTGGATTAACTTCTGTTATTCCCATCATTGTTGCTACAAATGATGAACCAACAGATCCACGTGAACCAACTAAATAACCATCTTCATTAGAGTGTTGCACTAGTTTTTGGGCAATTAAATAAATAACGTCAAAGCTACCACCTATAATACCACCAAGAGTTTTATTTATTTTTTTCTCTAAGGCTTTTTCATCCATCTCTTCTTCAGCATGATTAAGTACATAAGTTTTAACTTTTTCTTTAACAGCATCTTTTCCTTCAAGTAAGGTTGCATGAAGTCTTTTAAACGCTTCATTATTTAATTCTTCACCTGTTAAAGTACCTTCTTTTTCTACTTCTTCTAAAATACTAGTTAAAATAGCATCACCATAAAGTTCTTTAGCAATACGTTCTTCAATATTTTGAGGAAGTGGGTCACCATACCAGGCTTTAGCTTTATCAAATACTAAATTAGTAACTGTTTCTACTGATTTTTCAATTATTGGTGAAAAAGGTACACCACCTGTTTCAATAATAACCTCTATTATTTCAGCCATATCAAGAATTTTCTTTGGATTAGTTATTACTATTTCTTTTCTTAATTCTTCATCTAAAAAGCTAAAATCATTTAACATTTCATCTGTTGTTCTAAAATGTTGACTAGGTATTTTATGATAGTGATCAAGTACTCTAGCAAGTGGATGTCTACCACCGCCAGGCACTTTTTGATTAACAATAATTTCTCTATATAATTTATCATCTCTAGAAATATGATGTACATCTCCTGTTGCAACAATTATTTTTCCAGCTTCTTTAGTGCATTTAATAATTTTATTTATACACATTTTTACATCTTTATCACTATTGATATCATGTCCCCATACTAAATGTTCGTATACTTCAGGAGGTTGCACTTCTACATAATCATAAAAGTCAATTACTTTTTTTAATGTTTCCTCATTACGTGTTTCAGCCATATAAAATACTTCGCCACGGTAACAACCACTTCCAACAAGTAATCCTTCTCTATGTTCTTCTATAATTCTTCTAGGGATTCTAGGTGTTTTAGAAATATATGTAGTATTAGCAAGACTCACAAGTTTAAATAAATTTTTTAATCCTGTTTTATTAAGTGCTAATAAATTAACATGGTATTCTCTACCATATATGTGTGTTTCATCATCTTTACATAATGTCTTTATATCATTTAATGTTTTTAGTCCTAAACTAACCATTTTTTTTATCATTTTACAGAAAACATAACCAGTTCCTTCAGCATCGTAATCAGCTCTATGGTGATGATCTTCGTCAAAAGTAATACCGTATCTTTTTACAATTGCTGATAAACCATGTTTTGCATAATCTCGATCCATTGTACGAGAAATTTCAAATGTATCTATAACTGGATTAGTAAGTTCACCTAAACCATATTTATGATAAGCCATTTCTAACATTGAAATATCGAATTTAGCATTATGTGCTACTAAAGGTAAATCACCAATAAACTCTTTAAATCTTTTTGTAACTTCTTCTTCATTTGGCTTACCTTCTAACATAGCATTCGTTATGTGAGTTACTTCAGTTATTTCAGAATCAATTGGATAACCTGGATTAATTAACTCGTCAAATCTTTCAAAAATTTCGCCATCTTTCATTTTTACAGCGCCAATTTCAATCATTTGATCACTTAAACCAGCATTAAAACCAGTTGTTTCAACGTCGAATATTACATACACATTATCTTCTAAGTTTGTGTCATTACCACGTATAATTGTGTAAACTTCATCGTCAACCATTGTAAGTTCAGTACCATAAATTGCTTTAAATTTATCTTCTTCATTTTCAATACCTTTGTTATAATCTCTTACAGTATTGTAGACATGAGGAAATGCTTGACAGCCATTGTGATCAGTTATGGCAATACCTTTATGACCATAAGCAATAGCTTGTTTTATTAATGCAACTTCATCTGCAAGACCATCCATTTGGCTCATTTTAGTGTGTGCATGAAGTTCAACTCTTTTTTCTTCAGCGGTATCTTCTTTTTTACCACCATCACTTCTTTTAATGCTAACTATATCATTAGCCATGAATACAAGTTCTTTTGAGTATGCATCATCTTGAACTCTACCTTTAAATTTAAACCAATTACCTTGTTTAAATGCTTTCATAAGTTTATTATATTCTTCTTCACTACGCTCAAATACTTTACAAAAAATACTATCAGTATTATCAGTTATTTTTAAAGTAATAATATTGATTTTTGGTGTTTCTTTAGCTTCAACTCCAAATATTTTTCCTTCAATAATTATATTATCCCCTTCGTAGTTAAGCTCACTTATAGCTTTGGCATTAGTAGAATCAAAGTCTCTACCTTTTATAATTAAACTTTTCTTTTCTTCTTCCTGTTTAAGCGCTAGTGCTTCTTTTTG
>JAFTYN010000048.1 GCA_017461465.1 Bacilli bacterium | reverse complement strand
TATTTAGGAGCTTTTGAAGATATATTCTTACTTCCAATTGTATATGTAGCAGCAACACCATTTATTTTATCTGCTATTCTTACTCCTTTTCCAGCTAATTTAGTTATATTTGCCATGACAATTCCATTATTATTTATAATTTTATATGATTTTGCTTATAAGCAGAAAAGAAAAAAACTCGTGAAGAAAATTTTAGAAGAAACAGATCCAATTAAAAGAGCTGATAGATATAATAGAGTAAATAAATCTCAAGAATTACAAAAATTATGGTCATTTTCAAATTTAACTATGAATATGATGAGAAGTTTTGTAACTTTAGTTGTGGTGATAGGATTAACATTATTTTTGGGATTTATATTGATAAAAGTACAGGGAGTGGGAAAAATAGCATTTTTACCATTCTTTATAGCAATTTTATCATTTTTAGTTCAAGCAATTGTTGATTTTAAAATGACTATTCCAACTTATGATACAGAAGAGGAAATAAGAAGAAAAGCTCTGTTAGCTGAAAAAATTAAAAAAATAGCAGGGAAGATATACATTTTTGCATTTTTATCGTTTTGGTTTGGAATTTTATTAGTTGGTACTATGATTGCTTTAAAAGATGGAGAAATGTCAATATTAGTAGCAACAATACCATTTTGGATAGCCGGTATTGCAGTATTAATAAAAACATTAAGGAATTAATATGAAGGTATTAAGTATTAAAGAACCTTTTGCTAGCTTAATAAAAGAAGGACATAAAAAAATAGAAACACGTAGTTTTAAAACTAGTTATAGAGGAGAAATATACGTGCATGCTAGCATAAAAAAAGTAACAGATAATTACGAAGATAATAAAGTGTTAAATGAGCTTATGAAAAATCTTAAGTATAATTATGGTGATATTATTTGTAAAGCTAATTTAGTAGATTGTAAACTGATGGATGAAGAATTTTTGAAAGATATTAGTAATAATCCTAAAGAAAAAAGTCTAGGGATATATAAACTTGGTAGGTATGCATGGATACTTGAAGATATAGAAGTTATAGATAGTATTCCTGCTAAAGGTAATTTAAATATCTGGAATTATTATCCTGAAGAAGAAATATTAAATATGCTTCCTTCGAATAAGTCATTAGATGAAATAATAAGTCTTACTAAAAAATATATGAGAAATAATAAAAATAGTTCAAAAATATATAAAATAGTATATAATAATGAAGAAATTCACGAGTTTATAACTTTTGAAAGAAATAATAAAGTATACTGGTTTGAATATTTTATAAAAGAATATAGAGGATTAAATGAATACAATTCATATGAAGAATTATTTAATGATTTAAAAATTAAATTTAATGATAGTATAGTTATAAAGGAAATTAGGTGATAATATGAAAAAAGTATTACTAGGTATGAGTGGAGGAGTTGATTCTTCTGTTGCAGCATTACTTTTAAAGAATGCTGGTTATGAAGTGATAGGTGTTACAATGGCACTTTTTGATGATTCTAGTATTGAAGGTGGGTGCTTATCTACAAGTGGTAGTGCTGATGCTAAATTAGTGTGTGATAAGCTAGGAATAGAACATCATGTCATTGATTTAAAAGATGAATTTAAAAAGTGCGTTATTAATAATTTTATAGACTGTTATAAAAATGGTACTACACCTAATCCTTGTGTTGAATGTAATAAATATTTAAAGTTTGGAGCATTATATGAATATGCTAAACAAATAGGATGTGATTATATTGCAACAGGACATTATGCTAAAGTTAAAGATGGAAAGTTAATGAAATCTAAAGCAAAAGAAAAAGATCAAAGTTACTTTCTATATGGCATAAAAAAAGAAATATTAAATAATATTCTATTTCCACTAGCTGATTTTAATAATAAAGAAGAAATAAGAAAAATTGCTTTGGATAATGATTTAGTAGTAGCAAGAAAAAAAGATAGTCAAGAAATTTGTTTTATTCCAAATGATGATTATGCTAATTACTTAGAAAATAACATGGATAAACTTCCTTCAAAAGGAGATTTTATCTTAAAAGATGGAACTATTTTAGGAAAACATAAAGGAATTATGTATTACACGATAGGACAAAGAAAAGGACTTGGAATAAGTTATAAACATCCTTTATATGTAACTAAGATTGATTATAAGAATAATAAAGTAATTTTAGGAGAAGAAAAAGATCTATATAGTAATGAATTAATTATTGCAAATATAAATATATTAGTAGATAAACTTCCAAATAGAGCATATGCTAAAATAAGATATAGAGCAAAAGAAGCTTTAGCTACTATAGAAGAAATAAATAAAGATGAAATAAAAGTGATCTTTGATGAGCCGCAAAGATCAATTACAAAAGGTCAGTCAGTAGTATTTTATGATAATGATGTATGCCTTGGTGGTGGCATAATAAAATAAAGAGTTTTTAACTCTTTTTTTGTTTATTTTTTTATAGCCTGTTAAAAATAATACTAGGTGATA
>JAFTYN010000047.1 GCA_017461465.1 Bacilli bacterium | reverse complement strand
TTTACTTGGATTAAAGATAAAAAAAGAACTTGATGCTAATACTAAAAATAAAGTTTTGAAATTATTAAGTACATATGGATTAGAAGATTTTATCTATAAATATCCTAATGAACTATCAGGTGGAATGAGACAAAGATGTGCATTAATAAGAACACTTGCTATTAATCCAGACATACTTCTTTTAGATGAACCTTTTTCTGCTCTAGATTACCAAACGAGATTAGCTGTATCTGATGATGTTTATAGAATTATAAAAAGAGAAAAGAAGTCTGCAATTATTGTTACTCATGATTTAGCAGAAGCTATATCTATGGCAGATAAAGTTATAGTACTTTCAAAAAGACCAGCCATTATAAAAAAAGTATTTAATATAGAATTAACTAATAAAGATACCCCTATAAATAATCGTAAAACACCCGAATTTTCGACTTTATATGATCTAATATGGAAAGAGATTGATTATCATGTCTAAAGGCTATAAAGAGTATTTAAATAGGAATAAAAGGTATAATATCTTAATAGTTAGTATACAAATATTAGTAATAATTAGTTTTCTTTTCTTATGGGAATATGGAGCAAGAAAAGAATTAATAGATTCTTTTATAACTAGTAGTCCAACAGAAATAATAGAAACAATAATTAACCTTATAAAAAGTAATAATCTATTTAATCATATTATAATTACCATAATAGAAACAGTAATAAGCTTTGTACTTGGAACATTAATAGGAATAATAATAGCATCAATACTATGGTACTATAAAACACTTGCTAAAATAGTAGACCCATTTTTAACATTAATAAATAGCTTACCTAAAATAGCACTAGGACCAATAATAATTATATGGGCTGGTGCAGGTATAAAATCTATAATCATAATGGCACTTTTAATATCAACTATTGTAACTATAATAAATATATATCAAGGTTTTATAGATACTGATGAACTTAAAGTTAAATTAATGAAAACATTTAAAGCTAGCAAAATACAAATATATACTAATCTAGTACTTCCAAATAGTTTTACAAACATTATAAGTACACTAAAAATAAATATAAGTATGTCCTTAATAGGAATAATAATGGGTGAATTTTTAGTATCAAAACAAGGAATTGGGTACCTAATAATGTATGGCTCTCAAATATTTAATCTAGATTTAGTAATGACAGGTATACTAATACTATCAATTCTTTCTTTAATTATGTATTACTTAATACTATATCTAGAAAAAATAATAATAAAAAAATCTAATAAATAACTTATTAGATTTTTTAATATTAATCTTCTTTTTTCTCTTCTTCTAATTGTTTTTTAATTTCACTAACTTTTAAACCATAGAAGTATAGAATTCTAGTATTACTTGGAATTATAAAATAAGTTCCTGTTTTTTCTTTATTTTCAACCATTAAAATAGGTTGTTGAATTGTATCTCTAATTTCAAGCATATCATTAAATGTATCAACCCTTAATACTTGGTAACCATTTAAGTCAAAGTCATTATTAATTTTTTGAATATAAGAACTATAATTATTTAATATTTTCTTTAACTCATTATCATAGATACCTTCAGCAGTTCTAGTAGTTACTACATAATTCCATAATTTTACAATTAACATTAATAATATAACTATTAATATAATATCAAAGAATAATATAGCATACTTAGTTTGATCATCTTTTTCACAAATAATAACATTATTAGCATTATTAATTAATCTTGTATCAATATCAATACCTACAGTTTTAGTAGTAAGTGGAATAGACATAGAAACAACAGCTTCATTCTTACTATCTTCTCCAAATTTTTCACATGAACCTAAGATATTAACATACATATTAATTGTTAATGTACTTTCAACATTATCAAGTTCATAAACCTTAACAAACTTATTAATTAAATTATTATAGTAATTATAATCAATATAAACTTGTTCATCAATTCTGATAGTAGAACTCTTATTAGAATTAAATGTTTGTTCATCCACTAATACTCTTGATTTATTATATAAAGACTTATTAGTAGATAATTCTTCAACATTAACTTCTGCTTCAATACGATAATTATAATCGTAATTTAAATCTTCTTCATCCATTTCAAGTTCATAATTGAATCTTGTATTAATATATTCAATTAAACTAGCAATATACTGATTATCCTTACCTAAATAATCCGAATCAAAGAAATCATTTTCCTTTAAATATACCTCATAATCAATCTTACTATTTTCTTTATAATTTACTTCATAAGCCTTATTCTTTTGAATAAAAGAAACCATAAAGCCAATAGCTAAAACAGCAACTAATACTATCGCACAAGAATAAGCAATTATAATAGATCGTCTTTTTGATTGGGCCATCAATATTTCATTAACTCTATTTTTTTTCATAATTACTCCCTTTCTAATTTTCTATAAAAATATCTCTTAACCATAAAGAAGGATATCCTATATATTTAATTCTCAAATCTGTAGTTCCAATAATATCTTTTGCTGTTACATAACCATCGTCACGTTGCATATTGGCATCACCTTTTGTATAGTAACGATATTCATCATTTACCACTCTTACATCTATAACACGATGTATAACTTTAATATTATCTCTTTTAAAGACAATAACTTCATCTTTATTTATAAGACCACCATCATATCTTTCATATATGATAGCGTCTCCTTTATTAATATTACCTGCCATACTACTTGAACCAATAACTAGAATTCCATATTTAAACTGACATGAAACTAACATAATAATTAAAGTAGTAATTGCTAACATACAAGTAGTCCCAAGAATATTCTTTTGCTTATCCTTATAAGCAATTGCAAAATTACTCTTAGCGTATGTATATTCAAGAGTCATATATATTACATAAGGAAATACCATTCTTAAGAATGATCTAAAGAATATATAGACATCTGGAATAATTGGAATTATATAAGCATATAAAACAGTTATTAATCTATATACAATAACAGGTTTATGCCCAAATCTTGAACATATGTAATTGTATAGAAGATTACACGCAATAGATGCAAATAAAACAAATCCAACGATATTAAGAAAACCAGTTAAAGTCACAATATCGTATATATTTGTATAAACAATTAAATCTACTAACACAAGTGCAATAAATGCAAACACTTTCGATAAACGGGCTTTTTGTGATATAAATACATTTCTTATTACTTCAGATGAAATAACAATTATCGAAAGCGGAATAATATATGTTATTACTGACCATGTACTTAATTGTACAACAGCTCGATAATAACCAAAATATAATCCCATTAAATAAAAACCAAGTAAATATATAACTGCAAAAACAAGCATTAGTATAGTTACTTGTTTCCTATATATTGATAATATATTTCTCTTCTTTAAAGCATGCGTTACAATAACAGCATAAGCTGCCAAAATTATTGCAACAATCATTCTGTTAAATATATTTGATACAAAGAGTGCAAAGAACAGAATAATAAGAAGCAAAATTTGCAAAAAATATACTTTTAATTTATCTTTTTTCATACTATCCCTTCTTTGCTTACTTTCTATCAAATATACTGCTTAACTATTAAGCTCCAGCTGTTGGTTGTTCAGCAGATGCAGTAATAGTTACTGGGAAAGTTACAGAAACATCCTCAGCAACTGGAGTTTTTAACATTGTAACTGTTACAGTTAAAGTAGTTGATCCTCCAGCTTCTACTGTAGTACTTCCGAAAGAATAAGTTACATTAAAATATGTTTTATCATCTTCAGTACCACTTTCACCATTAGTCATAGTACCAATAGTAGCAGTTAAATTAGCAGATAAATCAGGACTTAAGTTTTCAATAGCATAAGTTGCTGAAGCAGTTTGACCTTTTGCAGTTAAACCAGAAACAGCAAAAGTAGCATTTGTAGCATCAGTATAATCAGCAGTTACATTATTTCCTGCTACAACATCTGTATCCTCGTCAAATTGTACTACAAAGTTAGCATCACTTGGACTAGCAGAAGCTGAAGCGTCAGTAATGTATAATAAATCATTAGCAACAGCTGCATAACCTACACCAAGCATTAATACTGCTAATACTGCAGCTACTACAGTTAAAGTTCTTTTCTTTTTCATTTTTTCACCTCCATCCTCTTTTTTGACAATTTTTGCAAAAATAGAAGATCGAAATCAAAACTAAACACAAAAATATAGACTTCCCTATTTTTACTATACTCATTATAACATAATTTTACATATTTGTACAAAATTTGCTAACATTTTTCTATTTTGTGCAAAAAAAGAGGACTTTCGTCCTCTAGTTTAATTCATCGTTAGCTTTTGAAT
>JAFTYN010000046.1 GCA_017461465.1 Bacilli bacterium | reverse complement strand
TTAAAGCAACATATTCTAAGTTGTTATAGAAGAATGCAAAGCTTCCTAAATCTGTTAAATTAGGTAATTTTCTTAAATCTACACTAGAAATATAATTTAAAGCAAAAGCACTTGTACCTATTTTCTTTATCTTACTAGAATTTCCAAACTTAATAGAAGAAATTTCATTATTTATGAAAGCATAATCACCAATTTCTTCTAAGTTAGTAGCTTGACTGAAGTCAACAGTTTGTATTCCACCACCTGCAATTATTGGTTCAAATATGTCAAGTAGCTGTGCGATAGAGTTTATTCCTGAACTAAAGGTAGTTTTTTTAGCTTTATATTCTACTGGTTTAATTAAACTACCAGGTTTTAAATCATTAGGTTCATTCGCAACAGGTGGTTCTTCCATATTTATTTCAGAAAAAGGTAAAATACACATTTGATAGTTATCATAATCTGTTAATAAATAATCTATTGCTTCTTCAAATGGTTCACCATTATTCTTATCAAAACAATATTTAAAATCATACATTTCTTTTACTGGTATTTTTGAACTTAAAGCTAGTTCAAAAATAAAACTTAATTCTTCTTTAGTAAACTCAGAAGTAACTTCTTCTGGTAACACTAAATTATTAAAATCTGTTAATATTCTATTTTTTATTTTTTCAACATTTTCTGGTATATCTATAGTAAATATAAATTGTGGACCTGAAACAACACCGTGCATGTAACTTGGACTATTTTTTAAATTACTAGGTAAATATTTAGAATCAACATTATTTGTTAATGGAGCATACTGTCCATTTAAAGATGATGTTAACATTGGTCCTAAAAAGTCCATATGGAATGAATACTCTTTATACTCTTCTTCAACAAAAGCACCATCTGCTATATATTTTACTGGAACACCATCTACTTCAGCAGGTATAACTATATTTTGTGAATCACAGTTTTTATCATAATATTTATATCCTGTTATTGTGTCACCTTCAGTTTCTGTAGTGCCCATAATAAAGCAATCTATTACAGGTTTAACTACACCACATTCGCCTTCTTCATACTTTGATATGGTAAAATCTTCAGAACTTCCATTACCACAATATGTACCATTATGAATATTTTCAAGTACAATTTCACCATCTATATACTTGATAACACCTTCATAACCATCATCATAATCTAATCCTAATTTTTCGTCAGTTAGAAATAAACCTTCTTCAGGAAGAGATTTTAAATTATTTTCTTCCATATACATTTCAGCACTTCTAACAATACTTCTCATACCTTCTCTAAAAGCGTTCTTTTTAGAGTTAGCAATTAATCTAATAGCAGTTGGAGTAAGTATACCTATAATTAATCCTATTACTATAATAATTGCTATTAATTCTACTAGAGTAAAACCCTTCTTATTTTTCATACTATCACCTAGTTTAATTATAGCACACTAAAATATAAAAAAAAAGATTTATATTCCATTAAAAATGAATATAAATCTATCTTTACCTTGCATATCTTTTTCTACTTTTACTTTTGAATTAGGAAAATATTTTAAAGCTATTTCTTTAATTTTATCACTTTGCATATACCCTATTTCAAATGCTATTATATTTTTTTCTTTTAAATAATTAGATGCATTAGATAATATGTATTCATAACATTTTAATCCATCATTTTCTGCATATAACGCTAAATGAGGTTCATTATTCTTTACTATTTCTTCTATTTCTTCATCATATGCTATATATGGTGGATTACTTATAATTACATCATACTTTTTATTTAATGGTTCTAATAAATCACCTAAATAAAAGTTAATTTCTGTATTCAATCTTCTAGCATTTTCTTTAGCTACACCTAAAGCTTCTTTTGATATATCAACAGCATCCATATTACAATCTAAATTACTTTTAAGTGTAATTGCTATAGCACCACTTCCTGTACCTATATCAACAATATCAAGCTTATTATCAAAATAATTATTAATATATTTAATAGTTTTATCTACTAGTTCTTCTGTTTCAAATCTAGGTATTAATACATTTTCATTTACTTTAATATTTAAACCATAAAAATCTACATTTCCTACAATATATTGAACTGGTTTACCTTCTATTAATTTATCTATAGCATTTTCATATTCATCAAGATTATCTAAATATTTATATAAATACTTGGCTAAACTAGGATCTATTCTATTTTCTTTTAATTTAGATTCTCCGTATTTAATTAAATTATTCTCCACGTAATTTACGAGCTTGATCTTCTGTAATTAAAGCTTCAATTATTTCTCCAAGCTCTCCTTCCATTACTCTATCTAATTGTTTTACAGTAAATCCAATTCTATGGTCTGTAACACGATTTTGTGGATAATTATAAGTTCTTATTTTTTCTGATCTATCACCAGTACCTATTTTACTTCTTCTTTCAGTACCTAAAGCTTCTTCTGCTTCTCTCATCTTCAAATCATATAAACGAGCTTTTAATATTTTTATAGCTTTTTCTTTATTCTTGATTTGAGATCTTTCTGTTTGTGAATATACAACAAGTCCAGTAGGAATATGGGTAAGTCTAACAGCACTATCTGTTGTATTAACACCTTGTCCACCGCATCCACTTGCACGAGTAATATCAATTCTTACATCTTGCATATCAAGTTCACAGTCTACTTCTTCTGCTTCTGGCATTACAAGTACTGTTGCAGTTGATGTATGAACTCTACCTTGTGATTCTGTTTCTGGTACTCTTTGTACACGATGTGCTCCTGATTCATATTTAAGTTTAGAATATACGTTTTCTCCTTTTACCATATATTCTATTTGAGAATAACCACCAGCTTCGCCTTCTTCATCATTTAATATTTCAATTTTCCATCCTTCTTTTTCAGCATATTTAGAATACATACGGAATAAGTCACCAGCAAAGATATTTCCTTCATCTCCACCAGCAGCTCCTCTAATTTCCATAATAATATTTTTACTATCGTTAGGATCTTTTGGAAGTAATAAAATTTCCATTTTTTTGTCCATCTCTTCTTTTTGTTCTTCTAAAGAAACAAGTTCCTCCTTAGCAAATTCACCTAGTTCTGGATCTTTACTTAATTCTTTAGCGTCTTCAATTCCAGTAATTATCTTTTTATATTCTTGATAAGCTTCGTATGCTTCTTTTAAAGATGCTTGCTCTTTAGTAAGCTCTAAAGTCTTTCTAATATCTGAAATAGTTTCTGGTTTCATTAATTCTTCAGTTAGTTCATTATATCTTGCTTCTATGTTATCTAGTCTTTCTAACATAATATCCGCCCTTTCGCTAATAAATTATACTATATTTTATGCCCTTTGGCAACAAAATAAAAGATTCCATAAGGAACCTTTATTAATATCTTTCATTATTGTTATCGAATTTACGATTATTATCACGTTCAGCTTTTCTCTTATCTCGACAAGCTTTGCATCTAACAGGTTGATTATTAAATCCTTTTTCAGCATAGAATTCTTGATCTCTAACTGTAAACATGAATTTAGTACCACAATCTTTACAAGTAATTTCAATATCTTTTAATTCTTTTTCCATGACTAACCTCCTTTTTTGAAATATTGATTATATAATTATACAGACTTTCAAAACGGAAGCTATTATAAGTATAAACCATTTAAAGTATATCACAAGATTTTTTTTTAGGCAATAATCTAAAATAATGCATATTATATATTAAGGTGATCTTTTGAAAAATATTTTAATTGTTTTTGGTGGTAATTCTTTTGAACATGAAGTATCTATTAAATCAGCGTCTAATATACATAATTATATAGATAAAACTATATTCAATGTAAATAATTTGTATATTTCTAAAGAAGGAATTTGGTATGAGTTTGATAATAATTTTAAAGATATAAATACAAGTAAATTAAAGAAAATTTATAATATTATTGAATATTTAAAAAGATATGACTTAGTATTTAATATTATTCATGGTTATAGCGGTGAAGATGGTAAGTTACAGAGCTTATTTGAATTATTTAATATTAAATATATTGGTCCAGATAGTTATTGTAGTTTTATTTGTATGAATAAGATTCTTACTAAATTATTATTAGAAAACAATGGCATCAAAACTACTAATTTTATTATTTTTAAAAATATCAAAGATACTATTAAAAATATGAAATTTCCGATGGTTATTAAACCAAGTGATGGTGGTTCTTCTTGTGGTGTTAGTATTGTAAATAATATTATTGAATTAAAAAGAAGTATTAAGGAAGCTAAAAAATATAGTGATAACATAATAATTGAAGAATACATTAAAGGAAGAGAACTTGAATGTGCTATTTTAGAAAACAATAAAGATTTAGTTATCTCTAAACTTGGTGAAATCGTTGTTAATAATGATATATATAGCTATGAAGATAAATATGTAACAAATAAATCACTGTTAATAACTCCTACCTTAATTAATTATACTGTGGAAAACTCTATAAAGAAAATTGCAAAAAAAGCCTTTAACATTTGCAAATGTAAAGGCCTTGCTAGAATAGATTTTTTATATGATGAATCAAATAATAAAATATATTTAAACGAAATTAATACATTACCAGGTTTTACTGATATAAGTATGTTTCCTAAATTGCTTAGTTTAGAAGGATATAGCTATACAGATTTAATAACTATAATTCTAAATAATGAACTTAATTCTTAGTATTTAATTTATAATAATAATTTAATTTTTCTTCTGAATAATTAGTTATTTTTCCCTGAGGTAGTATAAGCATACGATTTATATCTATATGTGATGTAAATACTGGATTATGACTAACCATAATTATTGTACCTTCATAGTTTTTAAAGTTTTCTGCTATAACTACTTGCGTTTCAGGATCTAAATGGTTTGTTGGTTCATCTAATATAAGTAAATTAGCTCTTTCAAGCATTATTTTACATAAAGTTACTCTTGCTTTTTCTCCAGGAGATAATACCCTTATCTTTTTAAATACATCATCACCATAAAACAAGAAATTACCAAGTAATGTTCTTAACTCTTTATCGCTATATCCTTTAGTATCAACATTTTCTAAAATAGTTTTATTATCATCAAGTAATTCTAATTCCTGTGCATAATAAGCGATATCAGTTTTAGAACCATACCATATACTTCCTTCATTTGGTTTTAATTTACCTACTATAAGTTTTAATAAAGTAGACTTACCTACTCCATTTTCACCTACTATTAAAAATCTTTCTCTATTATTTATAACAAAAGATAAATTATTATATAGTTTATCTTTTTCTGGATAATTAAATGTTATATTATTAACTTTTAAAGGTATTTTAGAGCCCTCCCTATTAGGTTTAATATTTAACCTTATCTTACGATATACTCGCTCTCTAGTACCTAATTCTTCTAATTTACGGGCTAGTTTAATTTCTCTATCTTTCCCCATTTTCTTTAAGTTATGATTGGTTCTAGATGCTTTTTTTGCTTTTTCTACAAATTCCTGTAATTCTTTTATTTCTTTTTCTTGTTTATCTATAAGTCTATTTTGAAATTCTTTTTCATCCTCTAGTTTCTTTTTATAAACATCATAATTACCATCATATACTGTTAGACTTTTATTAACTTTATTAACATATAATATTTTATTTACAATCTTATTTAAAAAATCTACATCATGACTTATTATTAAAACCATTCCTTTATATTTTTTTAAATAATTAGTAATAAACTCTCTTGTTGTTACATCTAAATGGTTTGTTGGTTCATCTAAAAGTAATATTTCAGGTTTAGAATAAAGTAAATGCGCGAATGCTACTTTAGATTTTTGACCACCAGATAAATCACATAATCTCATATCTAATAATTCAAAATCTATTTGCATATCACTAATAAGTTCTAAAAGTATATTTTCAGCATTATAACAATCATAATATTCAAGTTCTGCTTGAACCTTAGATATTTTTTTCATAATAATTTCTTGTTCTTTTCCTGAAGTAATAGCTACTTCATTATAAAGTTCAATTAATTTCTTATTTAACTTATCTATCGGTCTAGCACTCATTATATACTCAAAAACAGTTATATCTTTATTTTCAAGAATAATTTCTTGGGGTAAATATCCAATATTTTTATTTACTATTTTTATTTTACCACTATCTAATTCTTGCTCTTTTAATATTACTTTAAAAAGAGTTGTTTTACCTGCTCCATTAACCCCAACTACTCCAACTTTATCAAAGTCATTTAATTGGAAATTAGCATTTACATATATTTGTTCTAAACCGAAAGATAGATTTAGATTACTACCTTTCATAAATATCACCACTTCAATGTATTTTAACATAAAAAGAGATGAATATCATCTCTTTTTTATTCATATATAATCATTGCTGTAAAGCAGTATATTTGTTCTTCTCCAACAATTTCAATTGCAGTTTGAAGTTTAATATCTATTACTGTTTCACATTCTTCTAAAAATATATTAATATCATCTTCTAGATCTTGTTCATGACTTTCATCAAATATTTTAACTTTCATATTATCACCAAAGTAATAATATCAAGAATATTTTAAATATTTTGTCGATTAACAAGGTCCTAATGAACAGTTTCTTGTTCTTGTATCAAATGAACCATAACCATCAGGAAAATTAATTTTTGTTTTTGGATCTACATTTGAATTAAAATATGTAGTACTCCAGTAGGAATAATCAATACCAGCCCATCCAGTTAGAATACTTAAATGTAAGTGAGGTCCTGAAGATACACCTGTATTACCTGAATATGCAACGATAGTATCTTTGGTAACATTTTGATTAACTGATACATTATAACTATTTAAATGTTCATATACACTAGTATATTTAACACCATTTACTTTATGGTAAATATAAAGTGAATATCCAGTACCATCCCAATACATTTTACTTGCTACAGTACCATTAGCAACTGCATATACTGGAGTTCCAATAGAAGCTCTCATATCAAGTCCATAATGGAAGTCTTCATAATAAGTATTACCTATCCAGTAACTTCTCCAACCATATAAACTTGAAATGCTTGAAGAAGTAAGTGGTCTCCAAAAAGAAGTATCAGATGGAAGAGTTCTAAGTCTTGTGTAACATGCATCTACTGTTTCATCCATATCACAACCATCATCTATTAAAGATTTAACCTGTGCTTCACTCTTTTTGATACCATCTTCAATATCACCTTGTTCACGGCTTAATGTTGCTATTTGACTACTTAATTTACCTATTTCTGCTTGTAAATTAATTTGTTCAACATTTAATTCTTTTTCTTTATTTTGGATAGCTATTTTCTTTTGCTTATTAGTTTCAATCATAGAATTGAATTCTTTAATAAGTTTATCATTATAATCTGATAATTGTTCTGTTATAGCCATACGATATATAAAATCAGTAAAATCTTTAGCTCCAAATATATATTCCATATACTCTTCTTCACCACTAGAAATTTGTAAGAAATTAATAATTGTTTTTATTTCTTTATCTTTTTTTGTTATATCTTCTTCTAATTTATATATGTCATTATTTAAATTTATAATATCTTGCTGTCCTTTTTTTATTTCTGCATCTATTAAAGTAATATTTGCTTTTATTTGTTTTATTTGTTTATCAGTAAGTGTTTGCTGAGTCTTATTGTTCTCTAAATCCTTCTTTTGCTTCTCAATATCCGCTAAAATAGATCTAATTGTTCTATTATCAGCAGCATGCGCTACAAAAGGAGAAATGAATGTTGGTAGTAATATAACACCAATAAATATAAAACTAACTACACTTTTAAAAAACTTCTTTAGCATTTTACACCTACTCCCTTAATTCTTTTCTTATTTGTTTATATTTAGGAAAATACTTTCCTACTGTTTGCCAAAAAGCACTTGAATGATTAAAATGTACTAAATGTGAAAGTTCATGAATAATTACATAATCTATAGCATCTATACTTTCTCTAATTAAAGCACTGTTTATAGTTACTGTTAAATTTTTTCTATTACATACTCCCCATCTAGTTTTCATACTTCTTATACGAAGCTTTGGAAAAGGAATATTTTCTTCAAATCGATTATAATTATATTCTAATCTTTCTTCAAATATTCTTATTGTTTCTTTTTTTAACCATTTTTCTAATGTTTTAATATCATTTACATAAATTTTATTGTCTGATAATTCAAGTTTTTCAAAAGTAGGAACTATAACTATTCCATACTTTTTACCTAGATAATAAAATTCTTCTTTTTTTTCTATTTCTTTAGTTTTTTTATATAAATTATTTCTAAGAAAGTCCTGATTACGATCTAAGACACCTTTAATATCTTTTTTACTTGCAAAATAATTAGTAGTAACTTGTATAGTTAAATCATCTTTAATTCTAACATATGTATTCTTATTATTTTTTCTAATTATATCTACAATGTAATCTTTGCCATCAAGTTCATACTTCATATTATACTAACTTTCTATCACCATTTAATAAGGCTTTAATAATACATTTATTAAGAGCATTTGCTATCTCTTCATAATATGTATGCTCAGTTATTTTCTTTTCAAGACCTTTTACACCAAGTACTACCCCATATACAACATATTCATCAGGATTCATTATAGTACATTTAAAGTTTTCGATATTTTCTAAAAACTGTTTAAATGCAATCCATTTATGATATTCTTCATTAGCTTCTCTTGTACGTTTATAAATTTTAGTAAAATAAAGTAATAACAATACTGCTGGTAATAATGTAGCGTAACCTATATTTAATCTAAAACCACCTATTATATTAGCAATAAATAAAAGACATCCTATAATTGTTAAAAATCTAACAATTCCATATTGTGTTTTTCTTTCGTAAAAAATATGTTTTAAATTTTCTTTACGCATAATTCTACACCATATTTTATATTCCATATAAAAGTTATCACAGTTTCTTTTACGATCACAAAATTTAGCTATTTCTTTTATCGATACTCTAGAACCATTTCCCATAATATTAACTAATAATTTAACAGTATAATCTTTTCCAATCGTAAAATCTTTATTACTTATTCTATTTAAATGAATATATGTCTCTCCATTATTCTTATCTTTTTCTATTCTAAGAACACCTTCATTAAATAGTTTTAATACTTCTGCTGAAAGTGCAGATGGTACTACTTTCTTATACATTAATTCACTTAATTCTATTGGACTAATATTACTTGGTATTTGAGTATAAAAATCATCACGAAAGTCTGTTTTATATGGTTTATAATTTCTAATATATAGATATATAGTAATTAGAACCGCAAAAATAAACCATCCTATACAAAGCATACTAAAAACTTCAGTAGCTTCTCCTTTATCTAAAAAATCAAATACATCATATATACTTGGCATAAGTCACTTCCTATCTTTACTATTTAATTTTATCATAAAATGACAATTAAAAAAAGAGACTAAGTCTCTTTTATATAATTAAAATCCATATTAGAAGTATAATTAGGAAAATAACTATTAATTGTAGTATTAACCATCCAATATATTTTAACCAGTCACTTATTTTTACATCAAGCATACTTAATCCAGTTACTAAAACTAAACTAGTTGGTAATAGCATCATCATGATACTATGTGTACACTGTAAAATAAATGCCATAACTACATATAAGTCTGATTCTAAACCAGATGATAATACTGCTCCTATATAACTAAAGAATTGTGTATAGCTATTATAGAAGAAACTTGATAAAGTACCTGCTAAAGTAGGTGTAATAAAGTTAAATTCTTCTGTTATAGTACTTAACTTACTTGAAATATAAATTGCAATATTTCCATTACCTGCTTCTGTTGATGCCATTACAAGTGCAAATACTATGTTAGCTAAAGTTACATAGAAAGCTGGTTTTATTAATCTTTTAGCACCATCTTTCATACCATCAATTACATCTACTATAGATAAGTTGTATACCCATCCAATAATAATAGCTGCTATTAATAATAATGCTATTAATTCATAAGAATCCCAGTATCCAAATGGCACTGTTAAAGATAAAATATTTTTAAATATTGGATAATCACCAATAGTAATAGCTATAATTCTTTCATAAATATCTTCAAAGAAAGAAATACCAAATATTTCATTCCAATTAAACATAGCTAATATAGCAATAATTAATGTTGTTAAAAGAAGTATAAATAAAGATGAATCTTTCTTATTCTTTACTTCTTCATTTTCTAAAAATAAAACATCTTGTTTTTTAGAAACTTCAGTAGTTACTTT
Organism: Bacilli bacterium; assembly: GCA_017461465.1. Classification (GTDB taxonomy): domain Bacteria; phylum Bacillota_I; class Bacilli_A; order RF39; family UBA660; genus RGIG4266. The sequence goes on along the minus strand of JAFTYN010000046.1, from coordinate 8,627 downwards.
TTCTTCATGACCTTTTTTATTTTTCTTAGGTGTTTCTTCTACTATTTCTTTTTCTACTTTTGTTTGAGTATTAGTAGCAATAAATAGTATAAATAATACCATTATAACTACCATAAAGATTAATCTAGGAACTAATCCTTCAGATAACTTTAATCCTAAAAGAATTGAAGAAGTACCTGCTACTGATTGCCCAAATGTTGAACCTACATTACCTAATAAGATAGAACCAAAAGTACTAGCTAAAGTAGTAATTTTATTGAAGCCTAACTTAGTTAATATAGCAACAATAAATGGTACTATAATTAATAATGCAAATGGAACACCTAAAACAGAAGAAGCAATAAATAATAAAGCAGTAATTACAATTAAAAATGTTTTTTCTTTCCCTTTATATTTATTTGCATACTTAGTAACTAAATTACCATATACTCCTGTCTTTGCAATAACGCCATAAAAGGCACCTAGTGCTAATATTATTAGTCCAAATTGTATAAAGTTTCCTAATGCATAAGTTGGATAATAAAATAAACTAAATAATCCTACTGGTGCTGCTGCTCCTTCAGTTACTCCAGAACTTGAAAGTGTAGCAGTAGGCATAAACCAACTAAGAACTACATATACAACAAAACATAATGCTATAGCAGTAAATAAATTATACTTTTCTTGTAATTTTTTCATTCTCTAACCTCCATCATCATTATAACAAATTTATTATTATAATTTAAAGGTTTTTTTACGTTTTTCCCTTTATTTATAATCTTTTATGATATAATTATCTAGAAATTGGTGATATTATGAAAAATTTATTTAAGTATAGTGATGATAATAAACGTTATCATACCCTTGATTATTTTTATAAACATAAGTTTAATTCTAAAGTTTTTAAAGTGAGCTTAAATGCTGGTTTTAATTGTCCTAATAGAGATGGAAAAGTTGGCACTAAAGGTTGTATATACTGCTCTAGTTTAAAAAGTGGAGACTATGCTGGAGATATAAATGATGATCTTTTAAAGCAATTTGAGACAATCAAAAATATAATGTCAAGAAAATGGCCAACTGGTAAATATATTGGATATTTTCAAGCTGGAACTAATACATATGCCCCACTTAACATCTTAAAAGAAAAATATGAACTTATATTAAAACAAGATAATTTAGTTGGTTTATCAATTGCTACTAGACCGGATGCTATTACGGATGAATGTTTAGAATATTTAAAAGAATTAAATGAAAGAACTTATTTAACTGTAGAACTAGGTCTTCAAACAATTCATGAAAAAACATCTATTCTTATTAATAGATGTCACACTTTAAAATGTTTTGAAGATATGGTAAAAAAACTTAGAAACTATAATATCAATGTTGTTGTTCATATAATTAATGGATTACCATATGAAACTAAAGAAATGATGATTGATACTATTAAATATTTAAATACTTTAGATATCCAGGGTATTAAAATTCATATGCTACACATACTTAAAAATACTGAACTAGCTTATCTTTATGAAAAAGAAAAATTTCATGTTCTTTCAAAAGAAGAATACGTAGATATTGTTTGTAATCAACTTGAACATCTAAGACCAGAAATTGTTATTAATAGGATAACTGGTGATCCTAAAGAAGATGATTTAATAGAACCAAAATGGTTAGTAAAAAAATTTGGAGTATTAAATGAAATTGATAAAGAAATGGTAAAAAGAGACATTTATCAAGGAGACAAAATAAAATAAGAGATATTTTAAAATATCTCTTATTTTTTTACATTAGCTACCTTTTCTTTAGTACATTTTTTAAATATATTAACTTTATATACTTCATCTTTTAATTCTTTTGTTATACAGTAACCTTCATATTGAAGCTCATAATAATATTCTCTTTCTGAATACATCATAATATATCCATCTTCAAATTCAGGTAATTTTGTATCAAATTCACTTATGATTTGACCATTTTCAGAAACAATACCAGAATCATCTGGGAAAGTTACTAATTTATAAGTATCCTTAAAATCAGGATCAGATACTACCTTTTGCATATTATTAATTGATTGTGCTAACATTTTATCAATTTTAAGTAATTTAGTTTCATCATTATATTTAATTGCTATAAAAAAGCCAACAATTAAAATCAACATTACAGCAATAAAACCAATAACTTTATCAAGAGTTATTTTCATTCTCCTTTTATAAGAATTATTTCTGCTATAATCATAAGTATTTATAGTAGCTCTACTTGTTTCCATATACTCACCTCTATTATAATTAGTATAACATAAAAAAATAAGTCTTGCGACTTATTTTATAATAAAACTAATTCCTTTTTTCTCGTTATGAACGGAAATCTCATAACCTAAAAGCATAATAGTCTTTTTTACTATTGATAATCCTAAACCAAATTGTCCTTTTACGCCTTTTTTATACGGAGTAAAAATATCATTTAGTATATTAGGGTCGATGTTAGGTCCATCGTTATATAAGATTATTTTATTGTTTTTAATAGTTATTTTTATTGATTTATCTGCGTATCTGACAAAATTATTTAGTAAATTATCAATAATAGCTTCCCACATATCAAAGGTTCCTCGATAAATACATTTTTTATCTTGTAAATTAACATCCCATTTGACATTTGGTGTTTGTAATTTAAATTTTTCTACAGACTCTATAATAACCCGAGAGACATCTGTAGTTTCTTTTTTTATATTATCTAAATCTTTTATATAATTTAATTTATTTAAATATAGTAAGGAGTGTACTTTTAGTTCTAATTTATTTATTTGTTCTTTTATTACTTTAAGTCCTTCTTCTTTGGTCTCTATCCCATCTTCTATACCTTCTATATAAGATTTAATTACAGTAATTGGGGTTTTAAAATCATGTGATATATTTTGATACATTTGATTCTTATATTCTTCTTGTCTTTTTAGTGTTTCTTTCATTGAATCAATAGAATTGGATAAAGAATATAGTTCATCATTAAAGCAATAATTAAACTTATTTTTATAATTATCATTATCTAAGTTGTCTACTTTTTCTTTTAAGTGTTCAACTCTTTTTATTAATAATTGTGACCATAGTAAGACTAGTCCAATTATTATTAATAAAGTAAATATTAATACCGGAAAGATTGTATTAATTATTTCTTCTTTTATCTTTATTATATAATTATCATTAGTTATAGCAATTTTAGTAACATAGTTATCGGTTTCGGAAGTATAATAGTATGTTTTACCAAGATAACTAAATTTACCATGAGTGCTATCTATTTTACTTAATATTTGTTTTGAAGATATTTTAATTACTTTAAATAAGTTAGTAGACTGAATAATATTACCATCATTTGTTACATATAAATATGCTATATCTGAATCAAATTCATAATTATTAAAATCTGAATCATTCATAAGATCTAATGGTTGTTTTAAAATATTATATATATTATTTTCATATACTGGCACTAGAACACTTGGAAGTAAATATCCTAAAGCAAGTACTATAACAGAAAATATAACTATTACTATCCAAAGAAGTTGCTTTGATAGATTAAAATCTTTCATTATGATAACCTATATCCATACCCATATAATGTATTAATACGCATATTAGGCATCTTTTTTCTTAATCTTCTTACCAAATCATCTACAACACGATCACTACCAAAATAATCATCGCCCCATACATTTTTTAAAACTTCTTCTCTACTAAAAGAGCGATTCTTATTATTAATAAAAAGCATTAGTAAATCAAACTCAAGTGTAGTTAATTTAACTTCTGTGCCATTATCTTTTACTTCTCTTTTAGATGTATCAATTTCATAGTTTTCGTAAGTAATAATCATATTATTACTATCACCATATACTCTAGAAATAAGTTTATTAACTCTTAATATTAGTTCCTTAGGGGAATAAGGCTTTGTGACATAATCGTCACTTCCAAGTTCTAAACCTATAATCTTATCTAAATCTTGATCACGTGCTGAAGTAAAAATAACAGGTACATCTTTATTATTTTCTCTTATTTTTTTGATAATATCATAACCACTTACATCATCTCCTAGCATAATATCTAAAATCCATAAGTTTATATTATCATTTATGACCTTAAGAGTATCATTACCATTATATATAGTTATGACTTCATATCCTTCATGTTCTAAATAATTTTTAATAAGGTTATTTAAATTAACTTCATCTTCTACTAAACATATTTTGTACATAAAAACACCTCATCAGTAGTATATCATCTTTTTTCTTATTATTCCATCACCTCCAACTTGCTTAGAGTGTATTATTTATTAAATATTATTATCTCTTTAACGTTTATTTTTTATAGTAATATTAGTTAACCACCTCCACTATAATGAGTATAAAATATAATTGTGGCTATATTTTGTTTAAATTATGTGAAATTATGTATATAAAGTTTTTTTAGGTTCATAATTAAATGGTGATATTATGTATTTTCTTATCTTTTTTAATAAGGTAGTTGAAAATATGCTGAGTACTGTTAGAATAATAGTAATTGCTAAAAATAAAAAGATACTTGGCGCTATATTAAATGGACTAATTTCTTTAGTATGGATATTTAGTACAAGTATGGTAATAAGTAATATAAATAAAAATATATTTAAGATTATATCCTTTTGTTTAGGCGCTATTATTGGTTCTTATCTTGGTTCTATTATAGAAAATAGAATAACAAAAAAGTAGGATTACTCCTACTTTTTAATTTTATCTTGTAAGTTTACTAAAACTTGGTCATATTTATTAAAAGTTTCAAATACAAACTCATCTTCATCTTTTTCTACATCATCATAAAATCTTATATGTATTCTATTAACTGGTGTCATTTTTTGTACTTCCATTTCATATGCTTCAGGAAGTGCATAACTCATTCTTCCTAATCCAAAACGTGTAAGCGCATGAACCATAACATTTCTAGCTTGAATGTCCATACTATCAGTTGCAGTAGTCATCCTAATAGTTGTATTTGTTTTTATTTCTAGTATATTATCATACTTAATGATATGTGTTTCAGGTACAAGATCATACTCATTTTTTATTTTATCTATATTCTTCTTTTCTACTATTGTAATTACTAATTCTTTCTTTTCAGATTCATCTACAATAACAGCATCTGATAATGGATCGCCACCATCTAGGCCTAAAATATATTTGCCTAAAACAAAACTATCTAAATCATCTTCAGAAGTTGGCACTAATAATTGATTACCTAATTGCATCACTTTTTCTCTATCCATTAAATTAGCAATAACAAGACAAATAGCACCAACTATATAAACAATTAGACCAACACCAAATGAACATGCACCAAAAGCAGTTTTTCTCATTAAATATTCAATAAAAATAGTAACAATATCTGTTGTAATAAGAGATAAAGCACTCTTATAATAATATTTTTTTTGAAATAATCCTACTAAATTAATAATGATTGACATCAGTAAAAATTCAGAAAAATGAAGAGCATATGTGGTAGCATTCAATTTATAAAATGGTAAAAACAAACTAATTATTATGCACGCTATACCAAATATATATAATACTTTTTTTTCTACATCTTTATTCATATTATCTTATTTTTTGAATAACAATAACTTCATTATCTGTTTTTTGATATGAGATTGTTACTACACTTCCTACTTCTACGAAAGGTAATTTTTCTTTATTTATTGATATAGAAGCCATATATTTATTTCTTTCTGTATCTTTTATATAGTAATAAGTATATCCATCAATAACTGCTGTATCTATTGATTTAACTGTTATTTCCTTTGTTTCTAATTTACTATCATCTACTTCTATATTAGCTTCACCTAGATAATTTTTAGCGGCTACTTCAATACCTGCTGATGCATCAGTTACTACTACTTTTTGATAATCAACAACATCTACAAAAGCATACATTTTAACTAAACCAGCATTATCTTTAAGAGACATTAAATATGTAGGTTTTCCATTTAGGTTTATTAAAAGTGGGAAAGTTGCTTCATATTTCATTTGTTGAACTTGTCCTTTAGCACTTTCCATAGCACTATATTCTTCTGCTCCTGGAACAGAATAGAAATTTGTTTCTTTAGTTCTCATATTAGTAAGAACAAATCCTAAATTAGATTCATCTGTTGACACTGAAGTAATACCAGTATATAAATATACATCATCATTCATAGCCATATAATTATAGCCATCAGTAGTCATAGTAACATTCTTTTGACCAAATATACTATTTAAGAATCCATCTTTATATTGTCCCCAGTCATCTAATTGTTCTATTATTAAATTAGCACTATAAACATGGTCAACCCAAGTTGGAATATCTTTTACATCATAAAATTTAGATTTTCCAGTTATTGGATCAAGTATTATAGCACCTTCTATTTCTTTCATTATTTCTACACCTGAATATTTAATAGTAGGCACTATCCAATATGGATTTCCTTCATTATCAAGTTCAAATGTTTTTTCTCCAAATATTTTAGTTGGATATTCAAATCTAAGTTTTCTATCTAGATTATCCATTAAAATAGCAGAAGGCATATATTTCATACCTTTTTCAAGTTTTACTAATTTAGATTCTCCTGTTACAGAGTCAACTGTAATATAACCTTTTACACCCTCTTTATAATTGGCTATATATTTAAATAAACCGTTATATTCAAGAGGTGTTACTCTTATAATCTCATTATTATAATTTATTTGTGTATACAAATTTGACACATAAAATTGTGATACTAATTCTGGCATTTGTCCCATAACTCTATCACCTAATTTTTGACTTGATGCTTTATCAAGTAATGCTAAAGTATCAAAATCTACTAGTTCTATATCTTCTTCAAATGTTGAATCTTCAAGAACTGTAATTCTTTCAGCATAATTTTTAGACATAAACACTGGTGATAAAATAAAATTAACAATAAATATTAATACAAACATAGCAAGTATTATTATCCCAGTTACACTTACAAGTTTCACATTTCTAACTAATTTTCCTTTACTATCTAAATTAGTAAAGAAATTTAATGCAAGATATATTCCAAGTACTGCTGCTATATATCCCCAAAAGCTCATGCTTGTTATATTTAAAGCTGGCAAGCTAAAAAAGAATATAATAAAAGCAACAACTATAGTAATTAATATATTTACTACTTGATTACTCCCCTTTTCTTCAATAATTATTCTACTTTTCTTTCTCATAATATTCCTCCTAATATAATTATACACTATATTTTATTTTTTTACTTCTATATTTTGTTTTATGATATAATTATTATAGAATATAAGGAGGTATGATATGTGAAAAATATGAAAAACAAACGTTACTTTATTATGATAATTATCATTATCTCTTTATTTTTATCAGTTGGTTTTTCGTCCATTAATGCAATTACATTGGATATTAAAGGACAAGCTAATGCTAATCCTCAAGATGGTATTTTTATAGTAGATGTAATTAATAACGATATAGATAATTATAAAACAAATTCAATGTACCAAACCTTATTAGATGGTAAAGTTATACTAGAAAAAAATAATAACAATTCTACTATAACGATTAATACTTATATTTATAATAGTTATAGTGAGCAATATATATTTAAAGGTATAGAATACTCAAATGATCCAAATTTAAATACTTATGATAATACTAATATAACATTTGAATGTGATAAAGTTGGTGAGATTATATATCCTGGTGAAACTATGATAATAACTACTACTTTTAAATTCAAAGAAAGCGCTAATTTAGAAGAAAATATACTAAACTTCTTATTAAATTATAAATTTGAGAAAAATACTTGGGATGGTGTTACACTATATGGTTTTGATAACGCCAGTATAATAACAAGTCAAAACGAACAATCAATATCAATTGATTATACTAATGTTGGGGGTCAATATGAAAAGATAAATTTACCACTAAGAAATTTAGAAATTGGTCAGTTATATCAATTAACATTTAGTGTATCTAATACTAATACTATTATTAGTACTAATTCCACTTTAATATATGGATGTACTGTTATGGATACTCCAAATACCAATTATACAAATTCAAAAGCTTTAATTGTTTATGATGGATATAATAATGGCTTCATGTGGAAAAGTATTACTACAGATGATGCTACTGCAACTATAAGTTTTATAGCCACTAAAGAAACTATGTACTGGATTTGGGATTTATCTAAAGTTAGTGATAAAAACGCTACCTTTAATTTATCTAATGTAAGTATAACTAAATCGCCTAAGCCTTCAAGTCCATATATTGATTTACCTAATACAACTGTTTATCAAAAAGAATATTTATCTGGTGATCAAGAAGCTACTCTAACTCTTGATCAAGGCACATTCTTAGTAAAAGCTAGTTATGATGATTTAGTTGTAAGATTACAATCAGCAGGTGGATATGAATTTATAAATATTCCAATTGTAGGACTTACTTCTGGTAAATCTTATACAATAAACTTTACTAATAACACTACAGCGAGTGCTTCTAGTCATAAATATGGAACTTTAGTCCAAGCTTCTAAACAGGAAGGTGGAAATCAGTTAGTTACAGATAGTAACTTCATAATAACTGAATTTAATAAACCCGTTAGTGGTTCCGTTA
>JAFTYN010000045.1 GCA_017461465.1 Bacilli bacterium | reverse complement strand
AGTAAAGATAAAGTATTTAATTAATGATAGACCATATAAAGAAGAATTAAAGGATTCTATTAAGAAACTAAAACTTATATCAATAGTTAAATATTTATTTAAAAATGCTAAATTATTGATGCTTAAATATAGTGAAAATATAAAAATTATAAAAAGTATTAATAGTGATTACATCATAACTACTAGAGACTTTCATAATAAATTAGTAGGGAAGTATGCTAAAGATAAGATTATTAAGATTGCAACAGAACATAATCATCATAATAATAATTCTAGGTATATTAAAAAGGTAGTAACTTCTTTAAAAAATATTGATTATTTTGTTGTGGTATCTGAAGATTTAAAAGAATTTTATAAAAATAAAATAGGCGATACTAAATGTTTATATATACCTAATGTAATTGATAATATTTATGATAAGCCTAAATATAATACTAATTATAATTTAGTTTCAGTAGGTAGATTTTCTAAAGAAAAAGCTTTTGAAGATTTAATTGAAATAATTGGTATAGTGAAGAAAGATATTCCAAATGTCCACCTAAATTTAGTTGGTGATGGAAAATTAAAAAATGATATTACTAATAAAATAGAATCCTTAGATTTAAAAGAAAATATTAAATTATGTGGTTATTTAAGCCAAGGTGAAATTAAAAAAGTAATGTTAGACTCTTCTTTATATGTTATGACTTCTTTAACTGAATCATTTGGGCTAGTTTTAATTGAAGCTAATAGTTATGGTATACCATGTATAGCTTTTGATAGCGCTAGTGGTGCTAAACAAATTATCGAAAATAAAGAATTGCTTATTTCAAATAGAGATAAAGAAAAAATGGCAAAACTTATAGTGAAACTACTAAAAGATAAAGATAAATTACAAGCCTATGGTAAAGAAGCTTATAATAATTGTCAAAAATATTTATTAGCAAATGTTAAGAAAAAATGGCTTGATTTACTTTCGAATAATAAATAATAAATAATAAAGTACTAGTTATTAGTACTTTTTTTATGTTATAATGTTTATATATTAGGAGAGTGTTATTATGTATTGTACTCATTGTGGAACTAAATTAGATAATGATGCTATTTTTTGTACTTCTTGTGGCAGTAGAGTAGAAAATAGCCCTAGTGTTAGTCATGTAAATAAAGAAAAAGTTTATTATGGTGAGGAAGCTAATCTACGTAATTTTATGGGGACTGCTAGCGATAGTATATTAAAAAGTAAATTTAATGTATTTGCGCTATTATTTGGAGCAAATTATATTGGATTTAAAAAAATGTATTTGTTTTCTATAGCGTGGACAGCATTAGTATCAGTAGTTTTATATTACAATCCTTTTTTAGCCTTTTTAGTAAATCTAGTACTTTATATATTATTTAGTTTTTTATTTAATAATATATATATAAAATATGCTAAAAAAGAAATTAAAAAAATAGAATCTAGTGATAATTTTAGTGAATTACTAGTAAAAAAAGGTAGAAATAGTGTATTCGGTATATTTTTACCTATATTAGTTTTTGCATTTTGCTTAATTATAATTACATACATAAATGGATAAAAAATTATCAGTAATTATACCTGTTTATAATACTAGTAAATTTCTAGAAGAATGTCTAAATTCAGTTATAAATCAAACTTATAAAAATCTTGAAATTATTGTGGTAAATGATTGTTCACCTGATAATAGTTTGGATATTTTATATAAATATTTGAATAATGATAAAAGAATCAAAGTGATTAATAATGAAGAAAATCTTGGATTATTTCGTACACGTGTAATTGGTTCAAAGTTTGCTACTGGTGACTATATAACTTTTTTAGATAGTGATGATTATCTCAGTATAGATTATTATCGCAATATGTTAAATGAAACAGTTAACGAAAGTGTTGATATTGTAATTGGAAGAATTGTTTTAAATTATATCGATTCTATCAAAGAATTTTTAAATATACAGAATATTTATTATACGAAACTATATGAAGATGATGTAGCTTCTGAATTTTTTAAACAGCATGGTCAAGATTTTTTATGGCATACTGTATGGAATAAAATATATAGTTTTAAGTTATGGAAAAAATGTTTAAAAACCTTTGAAAAAATTAATATACATTTAAATTATTTTGAAGATTTTCTTTTTACCAGTATTTTATTTTGTAATGCTAATTCTTTAAAGCTTTGTAATAAGGATAATGTTTTTTATAGGAAGCATAATTCTGCTCTTACGTATTCTTTTAATTTATCTTATGACCAACTATTAAAACAAACGAATGATATTATTTATGCAATGAAATTTGTTGAAAAATATTTGGAGCAAAACAGAAAATATACAAAAAATTTAAAATATTTAAAAGAATGGAAAAAAACACAAAAAAATTATCTATATAGCAATTTAAATAATTCATTATTAAACGAAGAAGATAAAAAGAAAATAATGATAATAATTGATGAATACTTTTTTGAAAATATTGAAGACTTTGAGTTTATAGAGCGTCACTTTATAAAGTATAATGATTATTTTGAAAAAGCAAAAATTAAGATAGCTAATGAAGATATAAAAAAAATCTATATAGATTTAGATATTCTTTTTTTTGACTGTTTTGATATGTTTAGTGGTATCTGTAATGAAAAAGAATATAGTTATTTCATAATGCGTCAAGAAATTAATGAACTATATGATTTGACTGTTTATTTAAATAAAGAAGTTATTATAGTACATAATTTAGATAGTATTGATATAAATAGTATTTTAGAAAAAGAACAGTATATTTTATATAAAAATAATAAGTTAGTTAATAAAAAGAATGTAAACATTGAAGATAACTTTCTATATATAACTTCTGATTATAAGATGAAGGGATCTAATATTTTATTTTTTGATTATAATATTTTGGGTATTGTTCCTCGCGTTATTAACTACATTATTAGAATTTTATTGAGTTTTATTAAACTTGTATCCAAAAAATATTGGTTGAAGTTAGTGCTTGCGATTAATGTTGTAGGTAACACTACTATCAGTCGCAGTAAATATATGGTTTATGATAGAATAAATTATAAATCTCTAGATAACATGATTTATATAGTCAAAAAATATAATATTCCTTATCTGTCCGAGAAAAAAGACAGTAAATTTATTAAATTTGCTTTTTATTTATTATCAGAAAGAGACTATTATATTCAAAAATTAGCTGTTAGTATGAGTAAATATCCGCTACTATATCGCTTTTGCAGAAAAAATTATCGTTTTTTCAAAAAATTACTTGTCAAATATAAATAGATTTGATATAATTTATTTGTTGTTTGACATGGCGATGTAGCTCAGTTGGCTAGAGCAACTGGTTCATACCCAGTAGGTCGTGAGTTCGAATCTCTCCGTCGCTACCATATAATAAATAAACTAGATAATTTTATCTAGTTTTTTAATTTATTAATAACTATAATATTGCTTTTATATTCTAACGTTTTTTTGATATAATAATATTAATTAATAGGAGGTAATTATGAAAGAAAACGTTAAATATTATAAATGTCCAGTGTGTGGAAATGTGATTGAAGTTATTTCTGGTGATGTAAAACGTGTTAGATGTTGTAATCAGGAAATGGAACTTTTGGTAGCTAATACCATTGATGCTTCTTTAGAAAAGCATGTTCCTGTATATGAAATAGATAATAACGAAATAATTGTTAAGGTTGGAGATATCATTCATCCAATGGAAGAAAAACATTATATTATGTGGATTAGTCTAGTTTCTGATGATAAAGTAATTAGAGTGGATTTAAACCCAGGTGATGAACCAGTTGTGAGATTCCCTTATGTTGAAGGAGCAATCATCTATGAATATTGTAATCTGCATGGACTATGGAAAAATACAATAAAATAAAATACCTTAGGGTATTTTTTAATTTGACATTATTTCGAAGTATGATATAATACTCAAACGTTAAGGGGGATATTATTATGGAAAGTCAAAGAAGATTAATATGTTCTAAATTATTTGAATTTATTGATTTAGGTAAAGATTTAGGATATTTCACTGAAGAAAATAATGAATTCGTACAAGGCAAAATTGAAAGATTAACTGATATAGTTTTCTGTGATAGAATTGTAGGTTATGCAGTTATAATAGAAAGCAATAATGGTCCTACACTAATGGTTAATCCAAGTATATTTGATTTAAATATGAAGGAATTTGATCGTGCACTATTTAGAGAATTAGCTCATTATTCTAATGGTGTATGCGATACTAAAAAAGGTGAGAAAAAGAGTTTAGCTGAAGAAAAATTTGAAGCTAATTTAGGTCAAGCTTTAAAAGAACTTGGTTCTGTTAGTTTTTATTCAGTTTTACCAGGTTTAAAGATGCTAGACGAAGCTATATCTAATGAGATAGCTGATAGTATGGTAGCATATAAGAATAGAGAAGCTAGAGATAGCTACGTAACAGTAAGACCTACATATGCTCAAATACTATATCACACTAATTTTAAAGAAAATGGTATTAGTCAAGAATTAGCTATTAATTTTTCTAAATTAGTTTATGGCGATAATTCAGATAAAGATGCTATGTTAGAACTTATAGTAAACTCATTTAAAAAAGGTTACTTAACTAAAGTTTTAGGCCAGTATAATAAAATAAAAGATGCTAACAATGTAATCAGTGTTCTTCATTTAATGGGAATAGTCCAAAGTGCAGAACAAGAAAATTTAAGGGGTAATATTATATCTTTCAAAGATTCTCTTGATGTAACTACTTCTTATAATAAAGCTAATGCTATAATGAAGGAAAATACTAAAAAAAGAGAAAAAAATAGCAATTTAGAAACTGCTAAAGTGAATGTAAAAATATAATTTTTTGAGAAGTAAATATTGTTTACTTCTTTTTTTTGTTATATACTATTAATAGAGAATAGAGTGTGATTATATGTATACTAATAATACTAATACATATGGTAATAGTGGTGCTGTAGATAAGATATTATTTAAATCTATATTTTTTCTAATAGCGGGATACTACTTGTTAGTTTTGCTTTTTGATGTTAAATCAGGAATGATTAATTATGATATATCAACATTATTTAAGTATTTTGTACTATATGGTGTTGGTAAGTTTGCAGTAAGAGCAAATGAATATAGATTTATAAGAAAATTTGCTCCTAGTAATAAGGACGCTATTATTACTGTTATTGCTGTTATTTTAGACATGATTCTTCTAGGTTGTTTAAGTCTGGTAGTAAAATATAGTATAGGAGATCTATTTATGACCTTTGCACCAGGAATTATTGGTACTAATATTCTTATTAATCATTTATCTAAAAATTACGAATTTGAAACACTGGTTATATATACATTATTTATGGAATTTGGTTTTATGCTACTTCCAATATATCCAGATACACCATTTTATATATTATCTTTAGGGTTACTTATTTTCCCTTTAATTATTATGTTATTTTTAATTGCTGATAAAGATATTATAAATAAATTTGGAAATCAAAATGATTTTAGTCATATTCTTATATTTGTTATAGTATATGCTGTTGTAGCGTTTTCCCTTATTACAAGTAATAAATCAATATATAAAGTAAGTGTAATGAATAATAATTCTATGGCACCTAATATCAGCCAAGGTGATTTACTTATAATTAAAGAAAGTAAACATTTAAAATATGAAAATCTAAAAGAAAATGATGTTGTACAGTTTAATTATAAGGGATATATATTAACTCATAGAATTATTGAAGTTAAGGATAAAAATAATGAACTTAAATTTGTTACAAAAGGGGATAACAATCAAAATACTGATTTCCCTGATACTGAAAAATATCAAATAATTAGTAAAGTAGAATATATAGTTCCTGCAATTGGAGATTTTGTAGCATTAATAAAAAAAGATCTAGGTTAATTCCTAGATCTTTTTAAATACCATTTCTTGTAACTTTATATAATTTGTTATTAGTTATATTATATATAGTTGCATAATTTGTACCATAGTCATAATCATAGACAAATAATAATTCATAGTAATTTTTCTCTGGTTTATTATTAGGTAATACATCTATTCCATTTTGAAACATTCTATTAGGATAAAACTGGATATAGTATACATCTTTATAATTAAAGGCACTTAGACGCATCTCATTAAAAATAGTTAGTCTTAAATTATCTTCGCCACCAAGATAGTTTAAAGCTTCTTCATATGGGAAAACATAAGAACTTCCTAAAGTTATGTTATTAGTTAAATCATAGTAATTATCATAGTAATATAAAGTTTGATCTCCATTTATAGAAAAATAATTATTATTATCACTTATCCAGTATCCGTATGGGTCATTTACTTCTTCTTCACAGCGAGTAGAAACTTCTGGAATATTTTCCTCTATGTCATCAAAAAAATCTCCAACTTCCATAAAAATCATAACGAAAGGTAACAACATAGGTAAAATGAAGAATAACAAGAAAATGATAAGAATAGCTTTTCCTGCACCATTATTCTGCTTATTATTTTGAGGATTACTAATTGGTATTGTATTTACTGATGTAAATGTAGCTTCTCTTTGACTTTTTAAGTTAGAACCGCAATTAGTACATATATTATCATTATTACCGACTTTATTTCCACATACCATGCATTTCATATTATCACTCCTATCATAAAAAAATTATAATAAATTTGATTGTTAAAGTCAATTGAATTAATATTATGTTTTTACTTGTAAAAGATACTTTTTAGTGATATTATTAATATGTACGTTTGGTCTGTTGGTGAAGTGGTTTAACACGGCGCCCTCTCAAGGCGTTATACACGGGTCCGAATCCCGTACAGACTACCAATAATAATAACCAGATATATTATCTGGTTTTAATTTGCTTTTTTT
>JAFTYN010000044.1 GCA_017461465.1 Bacilli bacterium | reverse complement strand
CCACCTTTAATTCTAGCATTAACTTTGTTATTTTCTAATCCTTGTTTTACTTTATTAGCTATTTCAGTATTAAAAAGTTCTGAAATTATCTTTTCTTCATTCAAATATCTTTGAATACTAGATTTAGATAAACCAGTTATTGTAACTAAATCTAAAATTGTAGCTTTATAATCAGTTGCTATAAAGGCTGCGACTGCCTTTACTATTTTTCTTAATTTCATAGCATCTTTATCACCAGGTGTAATTAATCTTTGATCAAATATTTCATCACAAATACTATTATATCTATCTAATAATTCTTTACTCATTATTCATCACCATCCATAGAAAGAACTGATAAGAAGGCTTCTTGTGGTATTTCAACACTACCTACTGTTTTCATTCTCTTCTTACCTTCTTTTTGCTTTTCAAGTAGTTTTCTTTTTCTTGATACGTCTCCACCATAACATTTAGCAAGTACGTCTTTTCTAACAGCTTTTATTGTTTCTCTAGCTATAACTTTAGAACCAATACTAGCTTGTACAGGCACTTCAAATTGTTGTCTTGGAATAAGTTTTCTTAAGTTTTCGACTATAGCTTTACCACGTGGATATGCAAAATCCTTATGTACAATAATACTTAAAGCATCTACTGCTTCTCCATTTAGAAGAATATCCATTTTAACTAAGTCACTTTTCTTATAACCTATAACTTCATAATCAAATGAAGCATATCCTTTAGTACTACTTTTTAATTTATCAAAGAAATCATATACTATTTCAGATAATGGTATTTCATAATGGATATTTACTCTTGTTGGATCTAAATACTCCATTGAAATATAATTACCTCTTTTATTTTGACAAAGTTCCATAATACTTCCAATATAAGTACTAGGTACAAATATATTAGTACGTATATATGGTTCTTCTATATGATCTATTTTTTGCCTTTCAGGAAGTTTTACTGGACTATCAATGTATTCTACTCTTCCATCTGTTAAATATACGTTATAAATAACAGAAGGACTTGTTGCAATAATTTCTATTCCAAATTCTCTTTCTATTCTCTCTTCTATGATATCCATATGAAGAAGTCCTAAGAAACCACATCTAAAACCGAAACCTAACGCTTTAGAAGTTTCTGGTTGAAATTCTAATGCAGCATCATTTAATTTTAGTTTTTCTAAAGCTTCTCTTAAATCTGGATACTTGTTAGATTCAAGTGGATATAGTCCGCAGAATACCATAGGTTTCATTGGCTTATATCCTGGTAGTTCCTGTTCAGCAGGATTATCTAATAATGTTACAGTATCACCTACTTTAACATCTTCAATATTTTTAATATTGGCAACTATTTCTCCTACTTCACCAGTTACAAGTTCTTTAACTTTCTTTTCTTTTGGAGTATGAACTAAAAGTTCTGTAACATCATATGAAGCACCTGTTGCCATCATTTTGATATTATCTCCTACTTTTAGTTTTCCATTAACTATTCTTACTAAGGCAACTATACCACGGTAAGAATCATAACAACTATCAAATATTAAAGCTTGTAATTTATCTTCTTTTTTACCACTTGGAGCAGGAACTTTTTCAATAACAGTTTCTACTAGTTCTTTAATACCAATACCATTTTTAGCACTAGTAAGTACTATCTCATCTTCATTAAATCCTAATGTGTCCATAAGTTCTTTCTTAACTTTTTCAGGATCAGCATTAGGTAAATCAATCTTATTAATAACAGGTATTATTGTAAGATTATGTTCTAATGCTAGATAAAGATTAGCTAGTGTTTGAGCTTCTATTCCTTGAGCTGCATCCACAACTAAAATAGCTCCTTCACAAGCCGCTAAAGAACGTGATACTTCATAAGTAAAGTCTACATGTCCTGGAGTATCAATTAAGTGAAGTACATAGTCTTCATCCTTATAATTATAATTTAATTGTACGGCATTAAGTTTAATTGTAATACCTCTTTCACGTTCTAGATCCATATTATCTAGTAATTGTGCTTGCATTTCTCTTTGATCAATAGCACCTGTAAGTTCAAGTATTCTATCTGCTAAAGTACTCTTACCATGATCTATATGTGCTATAATCGAAAAATTTCTAACATTAGATTGCTTCATAAAATCACCTGCTTATTATTATAACAAATTATAGAAAAAATAAAAAGATTCAAAAGTGAATCTTATTATTAAAAAAAGGGATTATTCTCTTTTTCAAAATCTATTGTAGTAAAAGGTCCATGACCAGGATATATGTTTATATCTTTGTATGTTTTTATTTTTTCTATACTATTTTTCATATCTAGATAATTGCCACCTAAATCAGTTCTGCCTATACTTAAATAAAATAGAAAATCACCAGTAAACATAGCTTTTTCTTTTTCAAAATATATAGTTATTGAATCATCAGTATGTCCCTTAGTATAAAGTACTTCAAAAGTAAAATCATCTATTTTATTCTTTCCTTCTTTAAGATTATTTATATCATAAAGTTTAGTTTTATAATAAGATAAAACTTCCTCTAAAGCACCTATATGATCAGGATGTTTATGAGTTACTATTACACCTACTACTTCAAAATTATTTACTCTGTTTTTTATTCTAATAAAATTATCTGCTGGATCTATAATTAAAACTTTATTTCCTTTAGTTAGAATGTAACAGTTAGTTTCTAATTCACCTAATTTTAAATAATCTATATTCATTAAAAACCACTACCTTTATTATTCATGTTTTTAAAAGCATCTATTCTTCTTCTAGTCATATCCATTTGAGAATTAGCTGAATTTTGACTAGTTTGCCCGTTAAATGAACCATTATTAGGTACTACATAGCCATCTTTTTTTTCTACTTGAAAAGCGGGTTTATCTGGATCAATTCCATATGTAGCATTAAACTGTCTTTCTCTTACTTCATCAACAGTCATTCTACCTCCATCATTATTATTCATAGACATAGGTCTAGAACCTGCTATTTTAGTATTTCCTTTTCCACTAAATACATTTTTAGAAAAATTTAAATTATTATTCATGCTTATTCTCCTTTTCAATTAATTCTTTGACTGGTCCATATGTTTTTCTATAACCATCAATTAATCCATATTTATTAATAGCTTCTATATGAGCTTTAGTTGGATATCCCTTATGCTTTTTAAAACCATATTCAGGATATTTACTATCAAGCTCTATCATCATTCTATCTCTAGTTACTTTAGCAATAACAGATGCTGCTGCTATAGTAATACTTTTTGCATCTCCTTTTATTATAGGCATACTTTCTATATCTATATCAATAGGCATAGCATCAGTTATTACATAGTCAACCTCTATTTTTTTTCTTACTTCCGAAAGCGCTATAAGCATAGCTTTTCTTGATGCTTCATATATATTAATTTCATCTATTTCTTCTGCAGATACTATTCCAATACCATATGCTAAAGCATTTTCCTTAATATAATCAATATATTTTTCTCTTCTTTTTTCAGTTAATTGTTTTGAATCCGTTAACCCCTCAAGTTTAAAATCATTAGGAAGAACGCAGCACGCAGCAACTACTGGACCATATAAAGGACCACGCCCAGCTTCATCACATCCTGCTATATATTTATAACCTTTACTATGTAAGTCATTTTCATATTCATATAAGTCGTAATTTGTTTTCATCTTGCACCTACCATCAAATTCATTATAACAAAAAAGGTAGTATTTAACTACCCTTTTACAACTATGTTAACTAATTTTTTAGGTACAACAATTTCTTTAACAATTTCTTTTCCTTCAATATGTGCTTTAACGTTATCAATATCTTTTGCTAAAGTTTTCATTTCTTCTTCAGTAGTTGAAGAATCTACTTCAATTTTTCCTCTTACTTTACCATTAACTTGTACTATCATAGTAAATGTTTCTTCGACTATCTTACTAGCATCATAAGTTGGCCAAGGTTCATAAGCAATTGTACCTGTATTTCCTTGCATAGACCATAATTCTTCAGTTATATATGGTGCGATTGGATTTAATAATTTAATAAATCCTAAAGCATATTCTCTTGGGAATACTTCTTCTTTATATACAGCATTTATAAATATCATCATTTGACTTATAGCAGTATTAAAGTTAAGAGTCTCATAATCTTCAGTTACTTTTTTAACTGTTTGATGATAAATCTTTTCTAAGTTTTTGTTTTCTTTATCTTCAATTTTACCATCTACGTATGCTCTAAAGACTCTATCTAAGAATTTTTTAGCACCCTCAACGCCTTTATTACTCCATGGTTTATCAGCTTCAAGTGGGCCCATAAACATTTCATAAAGTCTTAAAGTATCTGCACCATATTCATTAACAATGTCATTAGGATTAATAGCAAATTCTGGGAATCTCTTACCCATTTTAATACCATTTTCACCAAGAATCATACCTTGATGTACTAGCTTTTTAAATGGCTCTTTAACTGGAACAATTCCTTTCTCATATAAATAAGTATTCCACATTCTAGAATATAGTAAGTGACCTACTGCATGTTCTGGACCACCTACATATAAATCAACTGGAAGCCAGTGCTCTAATAGTTTTTTATCTGCTATTTCTTTATCATTCTTTGGATCAATATATCTTAAGAAATACCAGCTTGAACCAGCTGATCCTGGCATTGTTGATGTTTCACGTACACCTTTTATGCCATCTATTACTACATTTTTCCATTCTTCTGCATTTTCAAGTGGTGCTTTACCATTTTTTCCTTTATAATCTTCAAGTTCAGGAAGAATAAGTGGTAAATCTTTATCATCAAGTACTATAGTCCTACCATCTTCTAAATGAACAACTGGAATTGGTTCTCCCCAATATCTTTGACGAGCAAAAATCCATTCTCTTAGTCTATAATTAATTTTCTTAGTTCCTAATTTATTTTCTTCAAGCCAAGCTATCATTTTATTAATTGAATCTTCTTTATTTAAACCATCTAAGAAACCAGAATTTATATGAAGACCATCACCAACATAAGCTTCTTTAGTAATATCTCCACCTTCAATAACTGGAATAATATCAATACCGAATTTTTTAGCAAATTCATAATCTCTTTCATCATGAGCTGGAACTGCCATGATAGCACCAGTACCATATGTAGAAAGTACATAATCACTAATCCAAATTGGTACTTTATTACCATTAACAGGATTGATAGCATATGCTCCAATAAAGACACCTGTTTTTTCTTTATTAAGTTCTGTTCTTTCAAGTTCAGATTTAGTAGCACATACCTTTTTATATGCATCTACTTCTTCTTTTTTATCACTACTTGTTATTAAATCAACAAGTTCATGTTCTGGTGATAAAACGCAGTATGTAGCTCCAAATAAAGTATCACATCTAGTAGTAAATACTGTAAATGATTTATCAAAACCATCTACTTTAAAGTCTACATGCGCGCCTATACTTTTACCAATCCAGTTTCTTTGCATTTCTTTAGTAGATTCTGGCCAGTCTATTTCTTCTAAACCAGCAAGTAATTTTTCTGCAAAAGCTGGTATATCAATAACCCATTGTTTCATATTTTTACGAATTACTGGGAACCCACCACGTTCACTTTTTCCATCAATTATTTCATCATTAGCAAGAACTGTTCCAAGTTCTTCACACCAGTTAACTGGCATATCAACATATTTAGCATATCCATCTAAAAATAAGTTTTTAAAAATCCATTGTGTCCATTTATAAAAACTTGGATCATGAGTAGATATTTCTCTATCCCAATCATAAGAAAGACCAATATTTTTAAGTTGCTCTCTAAATGTAGCTATATTAGTTTCTGTAAATCCATTTGGATGTTTTCCTGTTTTTATAGCGAATTGTTCTGCAGGTAAACCAAATGAATCAAAACCAATTGGATGAAGAACATTATATCCTTGCATTCTTTTCATACGAGATACTATATCAGTAGCAGTATAACCTTCAGGATGCCCTGCATGAAGACCTACTCCTGATGGATAAGGAAACATATCAAGAGCATAAAATTTAGGTTTAGAAAAATCCCAAACATCTGTCTTAAAAGTTTCATTTTCTTCCCAATATTTATTCCATTTTTTTTCTATTTCTCTAAAATTATATTCTTTCATTATTTAGCCTCTTTTCCTTTAATAAACTTACCTATCATAAGATAAGTAATAATAACTAAAACTGTAAATATTAAAAATGCTGCTAAAAGTTTTAAAATAAGATTATCGATATATAGTATAACTGCAAATGTAAAACCTATTATTAAAGCATTATCTATAGCAAATAAATTTGCTACTAATTTATGATTGACCTTATCAAAATTAATCTTAAATCTTCTTTTTATGAGTGTACATTCCTTACTGTTATTTACATAATTATTAAGTCTTCTTTTATTTAAAATAATAATAAATAAATATAAAGTATAAATTATTAATGCTGCCCAAAATCCCACATATATATTTTCCATATTTACCTCCTATAAATAAAAAAGTATTATGATATAAGGACCCACATGGGCGGTACCACCTTATTTCATAATACTTATGCTCTCAAACTTTAACGCAGTTAACGTATATATTTCTATATATGACTCCAAAGCAAGTTCATAAAACTTAATTTAAATGTTTACACCAACCACATTCTCTCTTAAAAATCTTATTTTATTACTACTCTTTTTCTTCGTCTTTAACAACACATTAGTTAGATTATAATACAAAAAATAAGAAAAAACAAGTATAAAATTATACTTGTTCTACATATTCTAAAAGTTTTAAGAAAAGTTTAACAAACTTACGTTCAAGACCTTTTCTTTTAAGTCTTCTAACAGCAATACGTTTTTTCTTAATAGGTAAATCACTAAATAATACTTCATCTACTTTTTCTTTCATTAAAGTTTCAATAGGAAGATCACTTAAGATATTTTCAATATCCTCATTAACTAAACGAACTGCATCAAATTCAATATCAGTACCCTTACAGTTGATAGTAAGCTGTCCTATAGTTGGAACATCTTTAATCTCAACAACAAAATCTGTACCATCTACATAAGCATTATTAGGAATAGGATTATTATTAAAGTAAACTATAACATCATTAGCCTTTTTAGTATTTCTAAATCTAATAGTATAGTTTCTCTTTTCAGGAACTATTCCACTTTTACCTTCTAGAGCTCTAAATATTACAGTATAGTTATTTGGTAAATAATTATAGTCTATACTTGTAAGTAAATAGAATCCCTTTTTATATAAATCACTTAAACCATCATCTTCATAAAGTTTATAAGTATTAGATCTACCTGGATATATTTGTACTTCTAAATTCTTTGG